>CAMLSH010000112.1 GCA_946482625.1 uncultured Opitutaceae bacterium | reverse complement strand
GTGATGGACGAGGCCGGTTCCCGCGCCCGCATCGCGTCGCTCGTCCGCCCGCTCGACATCGAAGATCTCACCAAAGAGATCGAGGACGTCTGTGCGAAGAAGGAAGACGCGATCGCCAAGCAGCACTTCGAAGAGGCCGCAAAATTCCGCGACAACGAGAAGCAGCTCCGCGCCCGTCAGGAAGCCGCCACGGAAGCGTGGAAAAAGGCTCGTGAAGAGAAGCGGGTCGCCATCGACGAAGACCTCATGATGCAGGTCGTCGCCGATTGGACCGGCATTCCGCTCTCGCGCATGGAGAAGAAGGAAAGCGAACGCCTCCTCGGCATCGAGAAAGAGATCCAGAAGGTCGTCATCGGCCAGGAGATCGCCGCGAGCTCCATCGCCCGTGCGCTCCGTCGCTCGCGCGCCGATCTCAAAGATCCGCGTCGCCCGATCGGTTCGTTCATGTTTGTCGGCCCGACCGGTGTCGGCAAAACCGAGACCGCTAAGCAGCTCGCCGCGCAGATGTTCGGCAATCAGGACGCGCTCATCCAGATCGACATGTCTGAGTACATGGAGAAGTTCGCGGTGTCCCGCCTGGTCGGTTCACCTCCTGGATACGTCGGTTACGAAGAAGGCGGCCAGCTCACGGAATCCGTGCGCCGCAAGCCTTACTCGGTGATCCTCTTCGACGAAGTCGAGAAGGCGCATCCGGACGTGTTGCAACTCCTCTTGCAGATCCTCGAAGACGGCCGCCTGACCGACTCGCTCGGTCGCGTGGTCGATTTCCGAAACACGATCATCATCATGACGTCGAACGTCGGTGCGCAGTTGTTGCAGCGCCAGACCTCGATGGGCTTCGCGTCCGTCGGTCACTCGTTCGGCGATCAGGAGAAGATGCGCGAGAAGGTGCTCGAAGAGTCGAAACGCGTTTTCAAGCCGGAGTTCTTGAACCGCATTTCGGACATCATCTTCTTCCGCCCGTTGAACAAGGAAGACCTCGTGAAGATCGTGGAGATCGAACTCACGAAATTCGCGAAGCGTCTCGTCGAACGGAAAATCGAGATGGAGTTCTCGCCCGAGGCGAAAACGTTGCTCATCGAAAAAGGCTACGACGAAAAGATGGGCGCGCGTCCGCTGCGTCGCGCGGTCGAACACTACCTCGAAGATCCGCTGGCCGAGGCGATCCTGCGCGGTGACATCAAGGACGGCGAACCCGTGCTGGTGGTCCGCAACGGCGAAGTGCTGGAGTTCAAACAGAACACTCCCAGCAAGCCCGCCGCTGATTCGGGCGCGCCGCTTTGAGGCGCGTCTCTGAGCGAACACCCGCGACGATCAGTTAGGTTTTAATCAAAGGCCGCTCTTCCGAGAGCGGCCTTTTTTGTGACCTTGAGCAAAGCCGCACGCGAGACTGTCGGACCGGCTTTTGCTGGGCGGAGTCCCTCGGTTGCGTCGTGTTTGTGCCGGCGGATGTGCTGGGAATACGACTGGCCGAGTGATCGCGTGACGCGAGTGTTAGGAGCGGCCGAGTGCGCGCCGCATAGCTACGAGGAGCGCAAGTGCGCCGATAAACCAGAGCGAGGGCGCGCCGCCACCACCACCGCCACCGGACGCAGGCGGCGGGGACGGAGGCGGTGTATTGACGGTGAGTGTGGCGGCGTTGCTGGTGACAGAGCCGCCGGAGTTGGTGACGACGACGGTGTATTGGGCGGCGTCCGACGCGGCGGTGGCGGCGATGGTGTAGCTCGCGGCGGTAGCGCCGGCGATATCGACGCCGGCTTTGCGCCATTGATAGGTGGGCGTGGGATTGCCGGTGGCGACGACGGTGAACGAGGCGGAGGCGCCGGCGGTGACGGTGACGTTGGCCGGTTGAGTCGTGATCGTCGGGGCGGTCGCGGTCCCGAGCGTGACGGCGAAGGGCGCACTGACGACGGTTTCGCCGGTGGCGAGCGTGATGGCGACGGTGTAGGCGCCGGCCTTGCTGGCCTCCATCGCGGTGAGTGCGTACGACGCGGACGTGGCGCCAGTGATGAGGAAGTTATTCAACCGCCACTGATACGACGCGGCGGTGAAGCCGGTGAACGCGGCGGTGAGTGTGGCGCTGCCGCCGGGTGGGATTGTCTGACTTGGGCTGGTGATCGTCGCGGAAAGCACGGTCGGCGAGGTGGAGTTGAGGCCGGCGGTGTTGCCGGCGTGCGCGAGGACGAGTGTCTTCACGTCGAGGCCGCTGGAGCTGGTTGTTGGCTGGAGTTTGTACGAGTAAGGTGGCGTGAAGACCGTGTCGGTGCCCGCGTCGGGCGTAGTGCCTGTGACGTTGGTGTAGCGATTGCCGATGGCGCGGATGAGGCCGTTGGCGAGCAGGGCGTTGTTGTCGCTCCGGGAAAGCGGGCTGTTCACGTTCTCGTAGTCGTTTTGCTCCGAGAGGAACTGGGCCATGTCTCGGGCGAGCGCGGCGTACGAGTTGCCCGGCGTGTTCCAGTAGTTGTTGTAGAGATGGATGTGGCCGTTGGTGCTCGAGGGCATGCGCTGGTCGCAGCGGTCGGACCACCAGTTGTGATGCATGGTGATGCGGAGCGGCGCGCCGGCGGAGATGACCGCATCGGTGACCGGATCGCGGTTGAGCAAGCCGTCGGAAATCATCGTGAAGCGATGATCGAGCTGACCGACGGTGTAGTAGAATTCGCACCACGAGATTGTCACGAGATCGGCACCGAGGCGGGTATCGATCATGCCGTCGGCGCAGTCGAAGATCGTGCAGTGGGTGATGAAAACGTTTTTGCCTCCGTCTATGCCGATGCCGTCACCGCCATCGATGTAGCGACCATCGGTACCGAGGGTGGTGCCGGGGTTGGTGAGATTGAGACCGCGGAGGATGACGTTTTCCACGCCAGCGCCGATGAAGATGTTGCCGATGATGGTGGCGTTGGCGTCGGCGCCTTGGATGGTCTTGTTGGATTTCACGCGGATGTTTCCGCCCGAGCTGGAGAGATTGAGGACTCCGGAGACGGTGATGACGGCCGGGCTGGTGGACTCGGCGGCGGTTTTCAGCGCGGCGGCGGTTGTCACAACGACGGGTGTGAGCGAGCCGCCCCCGGTGGTGGCGGCATCGGCGAAACCGTCGGGACCGGTGACGGCGAAGTTGGCGGAGTTCACCGCGAGCGTGGCGGTGCTGCTGGTGGCGGTGCCGGCGCCGTTGGTGACGATGACGCGGTAGCTGCCAGCGTCGGAGAGCTGCGCGGAAGCGAAGGTGAGCGTCGCGGACGTAGCGCCGGAGACGTTGGTGAACGTGCCAGAGATGTCCTTTTGCCACTGATACGTGAGCGGGGCGTCACCCGACGCGACCACGGTGAAGCTGGTGGCGGCTCCGGTGGTGGTGGTTTGGCTGGCGGGCTGCGTGGTGATCGAGGGCGGCACCGCGACGGGGCCGGTCGTGACGGTCACGGTGTGCGGCGTGCTGACGACCGAGTCGGCGCGGCCGGAGAAACCGCCGACCACGGTGTAGACGCCGGCGTTGGCTGACTGCGCGTTGGCGATGGTGTAGGTTGCGGAAGTGGCGCCGAGGATGGCTTCGTTGTTGAAACGCCATTGGTAGGAGACGTAGCCAGACGCGGTGAGCGTGAGGCTGCCGCCGGTGGCGACGGACGTGGCTCCGGTGATGGTTAGCGACTCGGCGGCGGGGGCGGCGGTGCCGACGTTGCCGGCGCCAGCGCTGACGAGCGTCGGGATGTCGGTGGTGCGATCGACGCGGTAGGTGTACGGCGGAGTGAAGACGGTGTCGTTGCTGACGGTCTGCGTGCCGGTGCAGTTGGTGAAGACATTGCCGATCGTCTTGAGCGTGGCGCTGCCTTCCTTGGCGAGGGGATCTTTCACGCTGTTGTAGACGTTATACTCGCTCAGCAGCTGGGCGATGTTGCGCGAGGTGGAGCAGTAGTCGTTGCCGGTGCAGCTCCAGTAGTTGTTGAACATGTGGGCGCCGCCGAAACGGCAGGCGAGCATGCGCTGTTTGCAACCGGGGCCCCACCAGTTGTGATGCCAGGTGACGCGGTACGGGCTGGTGGCGACATCGGTGTCGGAGGAGCCGATGAGGTTGGAGAAATTATGCGTGGTGTTGCGCGTGTAGTAGAATTTGCACCACGAGATGGTGACGTTGTCGGAGCCATTGGTGACATCGAGATTGCCGTCGGTGCAGTCGAAGAACGTGCACTTGGTGATGAGGACGTTGGTGGAGCCGGAGCCGACGGTGAGGCCGTCGTTGCTGGCGCGGGCGCCGGTGCGGGCGGTGATGTTGAGGTTGGCGACGATGACGTTGGTGACGGTGCTCAGCGAGAGGCTGCCGATGATCGTCGCGCCAGTGTCGGCACCTCGGATCGTCTTGTTGGATTTCACGCTGAGACGGCCGTTGGTGCCGAGGTCGATGACGCCGGAGACGGTGATGACAGCAGGCGCGGTGGCTTCGGCCGCGGTTTTCAACGCGGCGGCGGTGGTGACGACGACCGGTGTCAGCGTGCCGCCGCCGGTGACGGATGCGGCGAAACCGTCGAATGTGAGCGCGCCGACAGGCGCGGCATTGACGGTGAAGGTGACGGTGTTGCTCGGGGTTGTGCCAGTGCTGTCGGTCACGAGGACGCGGTAGTTGCCGGCGTTGATGACCTGGGCGTGTACGAAGCTGAGCGTGGGCGTCGTGATGCCGGAGAGATCGGTAACGATCGAGGGATCATTTTCGGCGAAGAGGAAGGGAACGTTGGTGAAGACGCCGTCGATTTCCTTCTGCCATTGGTACGTGAGTGTGCCGGTTCCGGTGGCGGCGACGGTGAAGCTGGTGGCTGTGCCGACGGTGACGGTTTGCGACGACGGCTGGGTTGCGATGATAGGGCCGGTGGTCGCGTTGACGGTGAGGACGGCGGCGTTGCTGGTGGTGGAGCCGCCAACGTTCGTCGCGACGACCGTGTAGCTGCCGGCGCTGGCGGTGGTGGCGTTGGAAACGGTGTAGGACGCGCCGGTGGCGCCGGGGATGTCGACGTTGTCCTTTTTCCACTGATACGTGGGCGAACCGGACGCGGCGGCGGTGAAGGTGGCGGAGGCGCCGGTGTTGATGGTCTGACTCGCGGGATGCGTGGTGAAGACGGGCGCGGTGGTCAGCACCGACGGGAGCCAGCCGTTGAGAGCGAAGTACGGATGGCCGAAGATGGCGGAGAGCGTGTAGTCGGCGGGATCGACGGTGACGGGCTGACGGTTGATGATGCCGCCGGGCGAGACGAGCAGCGGATCGGTCGGAGACATGGAACCGGCGGTGTAGTCCGGATCGATGGTGTTGAGCCAGTAGGCGCCGGCGGTCTGGCGTTGGGCGGGCGTCGGGGCGGCACTGCCGTCCGTCAGCGTGGTTCCCAATTCGCGCGCGCGGCAGGTGTTCTCGCGTCCGTCCCATTCAGCCCAGCCCTTGGTCGACAGGTGCGTGCCCGTGTTGCAGTTGATGATGGCCATGGCGCCATCTTGACCCCACGGGCGCATCATCGTCGTGGAGCTGACGTTGACGTCGTAGGGGTAGCCGTTGGCGATCAATGCGCGGGGGAAACTGCAATTGAGGAAAACCAGTCCGTACGGCTGGGCCAAAGGTGTATTGGGAGCGCCAATAGGCCCGCCTGAGCTGCGGATTTGAACGATGGCGCATTCCTCGAAAACCGAGAGCGCGGATCCGTAGATAAAGTCGACGCTGCCCCAGATCTCGCAGTTCTTGAAGTAAGCGATGCCGCTGACCGTGAACAACGTGTCCTGGCCGCCCTTCATGAGGACGTTGTCGAAAACCAGACGTTTACCGGTCGTCGCAACGGTGTTGATGGCACCTGCAAACGCCGCGGATGCGCCGCTGGAGGGAAGGCCGGTTGGGTGGTACTCACGGTAGATGATGTTATCGACGGTGAGATTGCGGACGGTGACGTCGGAGCTCTCGATGCGGAGCGAGCCAGCCGTGAAGACGTTATTGGGCGGCGCGAAATAAGCGAAGGGGTAGATGAGCTGCGCATCGGTCCGATTGGCGCCGTCGCCGACGATGGTGACGAAGTTTCTATTCTGCGCCAGCGACGCGTTGTCGCGGTAGATTCCTGGCAGGACGTGAATCGTCCTCGGAAGAGTATTGTTTTGGGGAATCCAATCGAACGCTCCCTGGAACGTTGCGAAGTCTCCGGTGCCATCCTGCCCGATGGTGATGGATGTCAGGCCGGTTGAGGCGGTCGGGGCAGCGGGACCGGACGCTTTCGTCGAGAACATCCAAGTCGTTGAGTCGGTGATCGCTGGGAAGGTGGCGTGATTCGAGTCGAGGATCAGGCCGGCTTCGATGTTCACGAAGTACGTTTTCCCATAGGAAAGGCGCTGTGTCGGGCTGATGGTGATACAGACCTCGTTGCCGTACACTGCGAGCGGCATGTAGTAGTAGCTGGCGCCTTGAACGCTGCGAATGGCGGCATTTGGAATCGTCGCGCTCGCGTTGCCCGGCGAATAGGAAGCGAACTGCGACGCATCGATCGTCGCGACGGGCGTCGCGGGATTGGCGGCGTCGTAGATCCTGAGTTTTCCGGCCGTGCCGAGGATCGGGGGCGACTGGAAGGTGAGGCGCAGTTGTTGATCGATCGCGAGGCCGATGGCGTTGTTGCCCGGGGCGAATGTCACGGTCTCCGTGCTGGGCACGCCGACGTACGCCTGGGAGCTGGTGACGGAGCCTGCGGAGTTGGACGCGGTGACGGTGTAGTAACCGGAGTTAACGGTGGAGAAATTCGAGAACTGCAGGGTCGCGGCGGTGGCGCCGGAAATGCCGGAGCCGTCGGCGACGGTAACACCGTCGCGTTTCCACACGAAGGTCGTCGCTTCGGGAGCGCCGGCACCGACGTCCACAGCCGCGCTGATTTGTGTGGAGGCGTTGACTGCGACGACTGCGGGCGAGGGCTGGGCCGTGATCACGGGAGCGATGACCAAGTTGACGACGGCGCTGGTCGTGGAGCCCTGCGCGTTGGTGATGGTCACGCGATAGCGTCCAGCATCGGCGGAGGTGGCGTTCGAAATGGTGAGCTGCGACGAGTCGCCGCCGATGGCGGAAAACACGGTGCCGTCGTTACTCTTCTCCCAATTGTAGACGAGGGGTGCGGTGCCGTTCGCGATGACGGTGAAGACATGACCGCCACCGACGGCGATGCCGGCTCCGACGGGCTGTGTGAGGACCGCCGGCGCAACCGCACCGACGGACACGCTTAAAATCGCCGTGCTGCTGGTGGTCGAGCCGGCGGTGTTGGTTGCGACCACGGTGTAATTTCCCGCATCGGCTTGGGTCACGGATGCGAGGGCAAAGGTGTCCGAGGTGGCCCCGGCTATGTCGACGCCGTCCTTTTTCCATTGATACGAGACGGACGCGCCGCCTCCATTTGCCGTAGCCGATAGCGTCAGGGCTTCGCCGACGGCCTTCGTCTGGGAAATCGGCTGGGTTGTGAAGACGGGGATGATCGTGGTGGCGGCGTTGGTGACGATTTTCACGGCGTTAATATCCATCACGCTGACGACGCTGCCGGTGGCGCGGTAGCCGGTGGCGAACGCGTCGTAGGTGGCGGTGAGGATGCTCGTGCTGGTCGCGCTCTGCGTGTAGAGCGGTGTGCCCATGGCCGACGCGCCGGCGTAGAGGGTGGACGCGAGAGTGAGTGTCGTGGCGCTGGCCTTGGTGATGCGGTAGACCTCGGTGTATTGAGCGCCGGCGGTGAATGCGGCGAGGGTGGATGTCGAGGTGGAGCCGACGCCGCTGGCGCCGCCATAGTTATAGAGGACGTCCTGGTTGTTGGCGTCCGCATCGAGTTTTGCCGGGCGTGTGTAGAAGCCGTTGGCGCCTCCCGTATAGAAGATGCGGTTGACGTATCCAATCCACGAGCGCGCATAGCCGGCGGTCGCGGTGGTTCCGGTGCCGTTCAATCCGCCTGGGATCGGCTGGACCTGGTCGGCGTTGTAGAGGCCGAAGAAAAGGCTGCTCGTGGTTTGCGCGGTGATGATGCCGCTTTCGGTGGTGAAGGTGAGGGTGAGCTCGATGTAGTCGCCGGTGTTCGCGAGCGTGACCGGATACTTCGTGAATAAAGCCTGGACGTGATTGAATCCTGACGTGGTGCCGACGATGCCCTGGCGAAAATGGCCGGCGGCGATGGTGGGCGGGTTGGGGTTAAAGGTCTTCGCAGCCACCTGTTGGTAGGCGGCGGCGTTCACCGAGGGTTGCGCGGGCGAGGTCGGCGATGAGTTCACCGAGCTCCCGCCAGAAAACGTGTCTTCGAAGACGGTGGTTTGGGCGTGCGCGAACGCCGCCACACATGCGGAGATAACGGCCAGTCGGAGGGATTGCAGGCGGAAGATTTTCATTTGGGGAAGTAGTTGGCGGACAGTTCTAGCGCGCGGGGATACGAGCGCTGACGCGAAGGGGAGAGGCGGGACAAGCGGCATCGGCAGGGGTGAAACTGACGCGCCAGGGAAGCGGAAGCGGGGGCGACGGAGTTGAGACCAAGAAATTATGGTTCGTCCGCAACGCGTCCTTAGCGCTCATCGTTGCATAGCCGCGTCCGTCCTCGGGGCGAATACGCGGTCGCAGGATTATTCAGAAGATTTTAGCTGATGATCGCTTCGCGACTGACCGGGATGGGCGGGTCGGGCTGCCGAGAACAAGAAGAAAAACCGGCGGGACTGACGCTCGAGGTTCTGGCGAAGGCGAATCCTCGAATTGGCTAGCGTGGCGCGTAGAGAATGGTTGAACCGAGCGAACGAAAACAGAGCGATGACACGCGGCGAAACTCAGGCTCATCGGGAACTCAAGCGGCTCGCGTTCGAGTGGGCGCGCGGGAACGGCCTGCCGATCGCAGGATGCGAAGTGCGTGTGCCGAAAAGCGGTTATCGCGCGGACGTGGCGGCGCTGTCGCGCGGGCCATTGGGCGAGGTGGGACTGGTGGCGCTTTTCGAGTGCAAGCAGTGCCGGTCGGATCTGATCCGCGATCATGCGGACGAACCGGCGGTGCGTATCCGGAGTGTGGAGCTGGCAGCGCGGTTGGGTGAGCTACGGGCGATGATTGCGGTGCATCGGCCGGATTTGCGGCGGGGCGTGTCGCTATTCGCGGAGTTCGACGAGTACGACCTGGCGGGGCTGCGGCATGAGACGTTGCACGCGTTGGAGCGGGAGCTTGGGGTGTTGCAGAGCAAGCTGGCGAACTGCGTGAAGTTCGCGCGGCTCAGCCGGTATCGCGCGGCGGATCATCTGTATCTCGTGACGGAGCCGGAGATCGTCGAGGCGCACGAAGTGCCGGTGGGCTGGGGCTGGCTGGTGCGCGAGGGCGAGGGGCTGGTGTTGCGGCAA
>CAMLSH010000111.1 GCA_946482625.1 uncultured Opitutaceae bacterium | reverse complement strand
TTGGGCCGGTGCGCCCGGCTCTGCGGCCAGAAGCGTTCTCCTTTTCCTCCGGCGATGATGACGACGAATTGTTGCGGCATAATTGAAAGCGGCACGTATGGGCTGCACGGGCACACGGCGCAATTTCCATTTGCGGCCCCGACTGAAACAGGTGTGTTACGCACAAACCATGTCCGCGCAGACGCTGCCTAAACTTTCGCCCGCCGAACTCGCCCGGTACAGCCGCCATATCCTGCTCGATCAGATCGGCGTCGAGGGGCAGCGCCGGCTGGCGGCAGCAAAAGTGCTCATCGTCGGAGCGGGCGGCCTCGGCAGCCCTGCCGGGCTCTATCTCGCAGCTGCGGGCGTCGGCACCCTCGGCATCGCCGACTTCGACCGCGTGGAGGAACACAATCTCCAACGCCAGCTTCTTCACGGCAGCGGTTCGGTCGGTAAGCTAAAAACCGACTCCGCCGTCGCCCGCCTGGCCGACGTTAATCCGTTTGTCCGCGTGCAACCGCACCTCGACGGTGTGACCGTGGAAAATGCATTGGAGTTGTTTTCCCACTACGACGTCATCGTGGACGGCAGTGACAACTTCGCGACCCGCTATCTCAACAACGACGCAGCCTTCCTCGCGAAGAAGCCGCTCGTTTACGGAAGCATTTTCAAATTCGAAGGCCAGGTCGCAGTCTTCGATCCCGCGCGCGGTGGACCCTGTTACCGCTGCCTGTTTCCCGAGCCGCCACCCGCGGGTTCAGTGCCGAACTGCGGTGAAGCCGGTGTCGTCGGAGCGCTTTGTGGCGTGATCGGAAGCCTCCAGGCTTTGGAGACGATCAAGTTGGTCGCCGGCTTCGGCGAACCGCTGCTCGGCCGCATGCTCACCTACGACGCGCTCCGGCAGCAGTTCACCACGATCACCCTCCCCCGCGATCCCGACTGCCCGCTCTGCGGACGCGCGCCCAAGATCGACGCCTTGCGCGCGGAAAACTATCAAACCATCTGCGCCCCCTCGCCCAAGCCCGCATCATTCATGAGCAACGAAACTTATCCGCTGGAAATCTCCGTCGAAGAAACCAAACGCCTGCTCGAAACCAATCCCGCCGGCGTGCGCCTCATCGATGTGCGTGAAGCGCACGAAGTGGAAATCTGCGCCATCGCCGGCGCCGAGCATATCCCCATGCGCCAGATTCCCGAACGGCTCGCCGATCTCCCGCAGGACAAACACCTGCTCATCCACTGCCACCACGGCGGCCGCAGCATGCGCGTGACCGAGTTCCTTCGCGCCCACGGTTTCACCGCCGTCACCAACGTGGCCGGCGGCATCGACGCCTGGGCGCTACAGATCGATCCGAGCCTCCGACGCTACTGATCTTCCAGCTCGTTTTTTGCCGACCAGCCGACCGGCTCGGATGAAGGGTGCGCACCGTCGCCGCCGTTCGACTACAAATCCGACGCGGCCTGCATCACCACAACCGCAGTGTCGCGCCGTTAGCCTTGGCACTCGCGCGCGCATACTCAGCAAATGCGCGTTTCAATCGCTGCGTAACCGTGTCCTCCCCAAGAAGGAAGCGGTGGTCATCGATCGCCGCGACCGGCGTGACGTCCTTCGTGCTGGAAAGAAGAAACGCCTCGGCCATTCCGCTCAAAGCCTCCGGTCGGATCGTCTCCTCGCGTACCGCGACGCCCGCCTTCGGAGCCACCTGCGTGATCAAAAGACTCCGTGTAATACCCGGCAGAATACCCGCCGATAGCGGCGGCGTCACCACCACGCCATCGCGGACGAAGGCGATGTTGCTCACCGCGGCCTCGGTGATCTCGCCCGCCTGATTGGTGATCACCACTTCGTCTGCGCCGCGCGCACGCGCCTCGCGAAGGCACAGGATGTTGTTGAGATAGTTGCCCGTCTTCCACGCCGGGTTGAGCGCATCCACGGGATTGCGGTGCAGATCGCGAGCAAGTGAAAGTCTCAATCCCGCCCGGAATTTCTCCTCGGAGAAGAGTTTATTCTCCTGCACCAGCAGCACAAAATCCGCGCGATCCGCGAGAGCGATATCGAGTCCGATCGGGCCGCCACCACGGGTGACTTGAAGGCGGATATAAACCTCCGCCACATCGGGAGAACGCTCGCGGAAAGCCGCCACCGTGCGGCGAATCTCCGCGAGAATTTCCGGCTGCTTGAACGGCAGCACGAGATGCAACGCCGCCGCAGAGCGTTCGAGCCGCTGCCAGTGTTCGTCCCATCCGAAAATGACGCCGTGGTACGTACGCCACACCTCGTAGATCGCATCCCCATAGAGAAAACCACGGTTCAGTGGCGAGAGGGACGGTTCCGTGGCCGTGTGCAGACGACCATTGGTGTTCGCTTGGATATAGCTGCTCATCGAGAAGCTCAGCCTACGAATCCCCGCCGCCTCGCAAGGGCGAAAAAAAAGCCCCCGGGATTTTACCGGGGGCTTTGAAATAATTTCTGCGAAAACAGACTTACTTTTTGCGGGCCTTCACGAGGCCGAGCTCTTTCTTGATGTTCTGCACGCTCGGGAGAGAAATCCCGAGTTCCTTGGCGATCTGCGCGCCAGTCTTCTCGTTATTCACGAGCTCTTTGACCTTTGCTTTGATCTCCGGGGTGATGCGGGCGCGCTTACCGCGTTTGCCAGCTTTCGCGGGCTTCGACGCAGCGGCTTTGGCTTTTCCTGGACCACGACCCTTGCGGGCACCGGCGGCATCTTTCAACGCCTTGATAAAGGAGGACAGATCGTCGAACCCGTACTCGTAAGGCAGACGAGAGAGCTTTTGAGTAAGCTCTTTAACGAGCGACTGCTCCAGCTCGACTACCTTGGCTTTGGCTGCTTCCAATTCTTTAACAACTTCGATTACCATAAGGAAGGCCAGCAAATGATATTAGCCAAATCACGCAAGCCTTATATCAACTTATAGGAAATCCCGGCCCGGCACGCGTCCCGCTTTAATAATTTCTCCATAAACTCATGACCACCCATCACACCCTGGATGACTCGCGTTTAGTACATCGCTGGAACAACGCGACTCCACCCCGGATCACCATCGCGCCGGGCGAC
This sequence comes from uncultured Opitutaceae bacterium, assembly GCA_946482625.1. Next base: position 6,295 of record CAMLSH010000111.1, on the reverse strand, counting down.
CGCATCACGCTGCATACAGCCGATTCCAGCGGCTATCAGGTGCGGCCGGAGTGGACGGCGGCCGAGTTCAAAAAGCATTTCGATCCGCTCAAGGTACATGCGCTCACCGGGCCGGTGGCGATCGCAGGCGCCGAGCCGGGTGACCGGTTGGAGATAAAAATAGAATCCTACGAACACCGCGGCTGGGCCTGGACCAGCCTGATCCCTGGCCTCGGTTTGCTGGCGGACGACTTCCCGGAGAATCATCTATTCATCTGGAAACTGGACCGCGGCCAGACGCGCTCCATGCACGGAACCACGCTCGATCTTCATCCCTTTGCGGGAATTATCGGCGTGCAGCGCGCCGAGTCCGGCGAGTTCCGCACCCGCGCGCCAGGACCGTTCGGTGGCAACATGGATGTCCGGCACCTCACCGCCGGCACGACGTTGTATCTTCCCGTTCTGACACCCGGAGCCAATCTTCTCGTGGGCGATTGCCACGCCGCCCAAGGCGATGGCGAAGTCTGTATCAACGGAATGGAGGCGCCCATGAGCGTCACGCTCCAGATCAATCTGATCAAGCACACCCCGCTCGCCGCCCCATACGCTATCTGCCCCAATCCGCTCGTTCCGCTCCGCTATCAAACTAAACCCTGGCACCTATTCATCGAGTCCGATGAACACCCGCGCGAGGCCTGCAAACGCGTCGTTCGCCGGGCTATCGAGTACCTCGTCGCACGGCTCGGCCTCACGCCGGAACTCGCCTACACGCTCTGCAGCGTCGTTCTCGACCTGCGGATCAGCCAGCTCGTGAACGTGCCGACCACGACGGTCACCGGCTATCTTCCGGAGGCGATTTTCGACAAGTAAACGGCGTTCACAGAAACGCGTTCGCGGCCGGTACTACAGGCAGCAGAAAGCCTGAAACGGAAAAGTTTGTCCGTGTCATCCGGGTGACGGGCTCTTTAGCGTGTCCGTTTATGAGCAATCTGAACGGCCGTATTCTCGTTACAGGTGGCGCCGGTTTCATCGGCAGCGCCCTAGTTCACGCGCTCAACCAGCGCGGTCTCACCGACATTGTGGTGACCGACCTCCTTGGTCAGGACGAGAAGTGGAGAAACTTGGTCCCGCTCAAATTCGCCGACTACGTCGAGGCCGGTAGTTTCCGTCAGCGACTCCACGCGCACGCAGGTGCCTTTGGAAAATTTTCCGCCGTTTTCCACCTCGGCGCGTGCTCCGCGACCACGGAGAAAAACGCGACCTACCTCGCCGACAACAACTACGAGTTCACCAAGGAGCTCGCCGCCTGGACCCTCGGCCAGCACGGGCGCTTCATCTATGCCTCGTCCGCCGCGACCTATGGCGACGGTGCGCAAGGCATGGACGACAACACCACCGATCTCGCCGCGCTCCGACCGCTCAACATGTACGGTTACTCGAAGCATCTCTTCGATCTGTACGCGCAACGTCACGGCTTCCTGGACTGCATCGTTGGCGTGAAATACTTCAACGTCTTCGGCCCGAACGAAGACCACAAAGCCGACATGCGTAGCCTCGTGAACAAAGCTTATCAGCAAATCCTCACCACCGGCCGCGTTCAGCTCTTCAAGAGCCATAAACCTGAATACAAGGACGGCGAACAGATGCGGGATTTTCTCTACGTGAAAGACGCCGTCGAGATGACGATCCACTTCGCCGAACGCGCCACCGGAAGCGGCGGCCTCTACAACCTCGGCTCAGGCGAGGCCAACACGTGGCTGACGCTCGCCCGCGCCATCTTCGCCGCTCTCGGTCGCGAACCCGCCATCGAGTTCATCGACATGCCCGAGATCCTCCGTGGCAAGTACCAGTATTACACGCGCGCCGACATCTCGAAACTCCGTGGCACCGGCTACGACCGCCCGATGACACCGCTCGTCGAAGCTGTTCGCGATTACGTGCAGGGCTACCTCGTCACCGGGAAAAAACTCGGCGACTGACCCGCCAATCTCCGCGACGTACACGCGGGCCGTGCTCTCACGCCACGTTCCCGCCGTCATACACGCGCCGGCCGCTTTCGCCAAATGCGACCAACACCTGCACTCGCGGCGTGCCGCGTCACCGGCAATCAACTACACGCGCGACGCCTGGCCCTCGTCCCCGGCCCATCTTCGTTCCGCGCCGGTCGCTACGCGTCAACGTCGGCGCCAGCGCCGCCTATAGTTCGGTATATTTGTCCGACCGCCCGCGAGCCTTCTCCACCGGGTATTTCTTCGCATTCGCCGCCATCTTCGCCTCGATCACCGCGGCAACGTCAATGCCGGTGATGTTTGCGAATTCGAGAGCATAGATCACCACGTCGGCCAGCTCCTCCTCGATCTTCCCACGCTTTGCCGGATCGCGCGCGATGTCCCGCGACGCCGCCGGATCGGCCCAGAGAAAATGCTCCATCAGCTCTCCCGCTTCCGCGGCGAGCGCCATGCTCAGATTCTTCGGCGCGTGGAACTGCTCCCACTCGCGCTCCCGGGCAAAAGCGAGCACGCGCGCTTTTAGTTCGGCCACGGTGGTTTTGGCGTCGGTCAAAGTTTCCATGAGCTGACGTTACAGCCGCGTTAAAACTTTTTTCGACTAGAATTCCGGCTTGGCCCATCGGCTGCTATATGCATCCTGAAACCGTCCTCTAATGACCCTGTCTTCCAAACATCATCGCAGCCACGCTGGCGCTTCGTTCACGAAGGCCTCCGCGTATTGCTGCGCATCGATGCGACAGGTGGCTCAGAATTGGACGAAACAACAAACCACCGGCGCGGGCTTCCAGGCCTAAACCTCCGTTTAACGGAACCAGTTTAGCCCAACCAAGCCCGGCCTTCTCGAAGAGAGGAGCCAGTAACTACGTCTATGCACACGATCATCCACCCGTTCAAAGCCACTGCTCACAGTCGCCTCAATGTCGTTTCGGCCGATTTCCGAAACCCACATTACGACTGCACGCAGCAGGCTGACGCACTGAAGGTGGTGGTCTACGTCCCCGGCGTCGAAGCCGCGGGCGTCGAGATCACCCTCCGCGGCCCGGACCTCATCGTCACCGCCCGCAAAGCTCACTTCGTGCGCGTCAACTGGTCCGCCCTGCACCTCGAGAGCGCGCAGCGCGACTACCAGCTCTCGCTGCGCGTGGGCAACGGGTTCGATCACGACGCCCTCAGCGCCGAGATCGCCGACGGCGTCCTCACGATCACCCTCCCGCACAAAGCCAACGGCTCGGTCCGCCACCGGCGCGTAGCGTAGCCCGATTCTCCCTACCAACAATGAACCCTTTCCCGGCTCTGTGGATCTGTCGCAGTCGCGGCCCTACACGGTCGTCTGTGACAAATTCGCGAGCCGGGCGTTTTTTCCTGTCATTTGCGGAACAGTTTCGGGATTTGTTTTTCAACTAAATCACACTTAAGCGCCACGCACCACGTGACGATTCATCAACTATCCAACCCCCTTGTAACCGATGCCGCTCTTCATCCCCGAAAACACCCTCCCACCCTCCAACGAGCCGACGACCGTACTCGTTGTTCCCCAGTACGACGTGCAATGGAATCGCCCGATCTTCCGCGCGCCCGCCATCAGCCTGCCTTCCGCCGCGCAGATCTGGTCCGACATTCCATTCACCGCTCAATTCGCCGGTAAAATCAAAGAGCAGCCATCAGGCGGCAAGTGAGCCAGAAGGCGATCTTCCGGCTCGCTGGTCCCACCAGCCGCGCTCGTAGAACGCCTTCGACTCCCGTCAGATGGGATTAATTTCAGAGGCCGGACTCATCGAGTCCGGCCTCTTTCGTTTTCACTTACCCCGAAGAAAGTCTGCCCGTGGTTACACCACCCTACCTGCGGCTTCGCAGCGGCTCACCCGGCGCGTTCGCGATCTGCTCCCACGAGTAAACGTGAAACGTTTTGTCGGTGGACATCGCTACGAAAAGCCCGCCCGGAAACGCCGGCGACAGCGCCAGACTCGTCACCTCGCTGCCATCGCTCTCCAACGTTGAGAGCACCACGCTCTTGATGAGCCGGTGGGTGTGCGGCGCGCCGGCCTCCCCTTCGCGGCGATAGATATTAAACGTATCCCGTTGCTGGTCGGAAACCAGTAAGTAGCCCGTGCGATCATCCACCTCGTAAATCGATAGCCCTTCCACATCGCGCGCGAAGTCGCCTTGGCCAAAAAACGCCAGTTCGCGTCCAGCCTCTGGCGTATCGGGATCGGCCGCGTACTTTCTCACGCCCGCCATCTCGTCGCTGTAGTACACATAGCCCGACGCATCATCGACCGCGATCGCCTCGATCTCCTTCTTCCCGCTGTACGTCCCGAATTTGCGTACGAGCGTCGCCTTCACCACGCCCGCGCCGTCGTCCTGCAGCCGATATTGCCAAAGATAACCGCCCGAAGGGCCGCTCTTGCGTCCGACCACCGCAAAGATAGCGCCGTCCGCCGCACGCTTATAGAGGGAAATCCCCATCGGATCGCGCAACGCCTCGCCCGCGAACACCTCGATCCCGCCACCATCCACCGGCGTCATCGAGGGCAACGCGAAGACCCGGATCTTGTTGGTCAATCGCTCCGTCGTCACCGCGATGTCCACCGGCCGGCCACCCAACATCAGACCATATTCGATATCCACGTTGTTGGGCCGCTGGAGCCCGGTCACCGTTTTCTCGCGGACGATCTTCCCAGCCAGATCGAAAACATACAGCCCGCCCCCCGCCTCCTTGTCGGTGCCGACGATCAGGCTCTGCGCCGGATCGGTCGGATGAACCCAGATCGCCGGATCATCGGAATCGAACTGCACCGGCTCCGTCACCAGTACCGGCGCAATTCGCGCAACCGAAGGACGCGACACACACGCCGCCAGTCCTGCGAGCACCACCGAAGAAATCGCCACCGTGAAAACGAAAGGAAAACGCATACGGCCAAAACACGGGTTACCGCGAAAATGTCGCGCCCAAGAGTGTTACATTCTGACGACGCGAAACTTCGCAGTCTCGTCCCCCGTCGCCCGCCAGAAACGAAAAGCCGCCGGCTCCCGAAGGGCACCGACGGCTTGAAAAACTTCCGCGCGAATAAGCCCTTGTGTGCACAGCGAGCGACGAAATCGCCCACCGCGTGCCCGGACAACGCGCCCGCAGACCTCAGATCGTCATGGCGTGATAACCGCCGTCCACGATGATCTCCGAGCCCGTGATGAAGCTGCCCGCATCGCTCGCCAGCAGCAGCGTCGCGCCGACCAATTCGTTGGCCTCGCCGAAACGTTTCATCGGGGTGTGGCCCATGATGCTGTTCACGCGATCCGGCGTGAGCACCTTGCGGTTCTGTTCGGCCGGGAAAAATCCAGGGACCAACGTGTTCACGCGGACCTTCTTCGGAGCCCATTCGCGCGCGAGGTTCTTCGAAAGATTGTGCACCGCCGCCTTGGTCGCCGAGTAGGTGAACACGCGCGACAACGGCACCACGCCCGACATCGATCCGAGATTGATGATCGAGCCGCCTTCACCGCGCTCGACCAGATACTTGCCGAAAATCTGCGAACCGAGAAACACGCCCTTCAAGTTGATCTGCACGATGCGCTCAAACTCATCTTCCTGAATGTCGAAAAACGGCGTCGCCGAGTTTACGCCCGCGCCATTGATGACGATATCGACCTTCTTCGAGCGGCCGATCACCGCGTCGAGCAAGCCCTGCAGCTCCTTCTTGCTGCTCGCCTCAGCCGACTGGAAATACGCTTTGCCGCCAGCCGCCGCGATCTTGTCGAGACGCGCCTTGGCTTTCTCTTCGTTGCGGCCCACGAGCACGACTTCCGCGCCGGCACCGGCCAGGCCCGAGGCCATCGCGCCGCACAGTTCACCGGTACCACCGATGACAACGGCGACTTTGCCGGAGAGAGAGAAAAGGGAGTTCAGATAATCGGGAGAGCTCATGGGTGAAACCGCGCAGCAAGCCGTCCGTCGCCCTCTGAGGCAAAGCAAAACGCACGTGTCCGCGCGCGCTCCCCACCCGCGAAACCGGCCATTGCGCTTGCTCCCCACCGGACCCGCGCACGTTATTCCCCGCATGGCCCGCATCCCTCTAGAGGACAACTACGACGACGTGATCAACAAAGCCCAGCGCGGCCTCGGAATCACCGACGAACAACTCGCCCACCGGGCCCAGATCACGGCCGCGGATCTCGCGTCGCTGAAATCCGGGAAATTCCACGAGGTCGCCGCCCGTCGCGTCGCCCAACATCTCCGGCTCCACGCCGACGCGCTCGTAGAGCTTGGCAAAAAAGCTTGGTACCCAACGCAACCCGTTTTCCGCACCGGC
>CAMLSH010000110.1 GCA_946482625.1 uncultured Opitutaceae bacterium | reverse complement strand
GCGATGGAGCGGTAGAGGAGGGCGTTGTGCTTCGCCAGGAAGAATTGGGTGATGGCGTTGACGAGGGCGGCGGCGACGATGCTGGCGATGATGGTGGCGGCGGTTTCGTTGATGCCGGCCTGTTTTTCGAGCGCCCAAGCGACGCAGAAAAACACGGCGGATGCGCCGAGGATGATGCTGACGGTGCGGGTGACCAGGGAGATGAGGACGCGGGCATCGTACACGCCGCGCGCGAGCAGGACCCAGGTGAGGCGGAACGCGTAGACGATGGCGATGAGACCGAACTCGGGCGGCGGCAGCGGATCGCCGGAGTGGTGGAACGCGAGGAAAGTACTGATGACGGCGACGGCGCCGGCGGCGAAGGTGACGGCGATGCCCATCTCGTCGCGGCTGCTACCGCGCAGTTGGGCGCGGTGATGCCAGCCGGAGACAGCGATGTAGCCCATGGCCGCCGCGATGATGAGATGCTGCCACAACCAGCCCGGGCCGTATTGCGGGGAATCGATGGTCGAGGTGTGACGAAGGAACCAGTCGAGCGGGGTGATGGCCGCCACCGCCACGGCGAAGACGATCCAGGGCAGGCTGTTTTTCGCGATGCCTCGAAATCGCGCGCGGGGTTCGGCGATGAAGTCGCGGACGATGATCAGGGTCGGCGCGAGAAACGCGGCCAGGGCGGCGCCGATGCGCAGGTGCAGGAGGGCGTTGTCGCCGCCGCGGGTGATGAATCCGTAATTGATGGTCCAGAGCCCTCCGGCCAGCACGAGCAGGCTGAAGGCGCGGTTGGAGGCGCGGAGCTTGTTCGCGCGGTAGATGACTGCGGCGATGGCAATGAAGAGCCCGCCGCAGATGTTCAGCAGATAGTTTACGATGAGCTCGTCGAAGGCGTCCATGAGGCCGGCCGGATTTCGCCGTCGGGGCGCGTTTGGAGGAAGCCTTTCTCGATGCAGTAATGCACGAGGTCGGGCAGGGTCTTCAGCTGAAGTTTGCGCATGATGCTCTCGCGGTGTTTGCGCACGGTGTCGGGGGCGAGGCTCTTGAGGGTGGCGAGCTCGGCGTCGGAGCGGCCCATGCCGAGGAGGGGCAGGAGCTCGTGCTCGCGGTCGCTGAGGATCTTGCTGAAGGCCTGGCTGTCCTGCGCGGTGTGGCGCGCGATCTCACGGACAAGCGGGGTGAAGAAGGGGAGGTCTCGGTTGAGCACGCTATCGAGGGCGGCCTGGATGAAGTCGGGGTCTGCGTTCTTATCGACGTATCCGTGCAACCCGCTCTGCCGCACCCGGAAGATCGTGTACTCGGTGCATTCGGCAGAGAGGATGATGATCTTCATGCGGGGGATCTTTTTGCGGATCTCGAGCGCGAGAGAGATGCCGTCGTTGTCGGGCAGGTTGATGTCGACCAGCAGCGCATCGGCTTCGGCAGTCTCGACTGCGGCGAGGGCGGACTTCGCGTCGCGCGCGGAGAAAACGACGTCGTATCCAAAACGGTGGCGGCAAAGGTCGGTCAGCAGGTTCAAAACGAGTGCCTGATCTTCAACGATGCCGATGCGAGGAACGGTGGCCATACGACAGGACCTTAGAAAACCGAACGTCGCGCGGGAAGCCCATAAAGCGGTCATTTACTGTAAGTGCGCGTCACGTGCCCGGATTTAAAACGCAGGCTCGCGCAAGACCGGGGTTCTGGTTTGCCTGCCGCACCCTGTGACCGTCGCCGCACCCCTGTTGCGGCCCGTCCGAACACTCTACTACCCATGTCCGCTCCTGCCTACCCACCTGTCTCCTCACCGGCCGCGCCCTCCATCCGCCCTGTCCAAAAACTCATGGCTGCCAACCGCAGCGAGATCGCCGTGCGTATCTTTCGCGCGGGTACAGAACTTGGGCTCAGAACAGTCGGTGTGTTTGCCCAGGAAGACCGCTTTTGCATTCACCGCTACAAAGCCGACGAAGCCTACCAGGTCGGCCAGGGCAAAGGCCCGGTGGCGGCGTATCTCGACATTCCGAGCGTGATCGCGGTCGCCAAGGAGAAGGGCGTCGACGCCATCCACCCGGGCTACGGTTTTCTCTCGGAGAATCCGGACTTCGCCCGTGCCTGCGAAAAGGCCGGCATCATCTTCGTCGGCCCGCGTCCTGAGTTATTGGATATGATGGGCGACAAGACCGCCGCACGCGCGGTGGCGTTGAAAATCGGTGTACCCGTTCTTCCCGGCACCGACGATCCGATCAGCGATCGTGGCGAGGCGCTCAAGACGGCGAAGGAAATCGGGTTCCCGCTCATCATCAAAGCGGCGTTTGGCGGTGGCGGGCGCGGCATGCGCGTTGTCCACAAGGCCGGCGATCTCGCGTCGCTGCTCGATGAGGCGCAGGCCGAGGCGGGGCGTGCGTTTGGCAATCCGGCGGTGTTTCTCGAGAAATACATCCCCAAGGCGAAGCACATCGAGGTCCAGATCCTCGGCGACAAACACGGCAACGTCATCCACCTCCACGAGCGGGACTGCTCGGTGCAGCGGCGCCACCAAAAGGTCGTCGAGGTCGCGCCGAGTTTCGGACTGCCGCCGGCGGTCGTGACCGAGCTCTGCGACGCCGCCGCGAAGATGGCGCGGGCCATCAAGTACGACAACGCGGGGACCATCGAATTCCTCTACGATCTGGAGAAGCACGAGTGGTTCTTCATCGAGATGAATCCGCGTATTCAGGTCGAGCACACGGTGACCGAGGTCATCACGGGGATCGATCTCGTGCGCGCGCAAATCCTCATCGCCCAAGGTCATTCGCTGCATTCGCCCGAAGTCGGCATGCCTGCGCAGGCCGATGTGCCGCGCAACGGTTTCGCCATCCAATGCCGCATCACCACGGAGGACCCGGAAAACAAGTTCATGCCCGATTACGGCCGCATCCTCGCGTACCGCTCGCCCGGCGGCTTTGGCGTGCGCCTCGATGGCGGCATGGGGCTTTCGGGCGCGATCATCACGCCGTTCTACGACTCGATGCTCGTGAAGCTCATCACGAGCGCTCAGAGCTACGAATCCGCGATGCAACGCACGCACCGCGCGCTTTCGGAGTTCCGTATTCGCGGCGTAAAGACGAACATCCCGTTTCTCGAAAACGTCATCGCGCACCCGATCTTCCGCTCGGGTCAGGCGACGACGACGCTGATCGACACGTCGCCGGAGCTCTTCACCTTCAAACCACGCCGCGACCGGGCGACCAAGCTGCTGAACTTCCTCGGCCACGTGGCGGTGAACGGAAATCCGCACGCGAAGGGTTTCCGCCCCGAAAAACCGTTCACGCCTTCGGTGCCGCCGCGCTATGACGCGCAATCGCCCGCACCCGACGGCACGCGCCAATTGTTGCTCAAACTCGGGGCGAAGAAATTCGCGGAGTGGACTCTGAAACAAAAGCGCCTGCTCGTAACCGACACGACGTTCCGCGATGCGCATCAGTCGCTCATGGCCACGCGCGTGCGCAGCTACGACATGCTCGCGACGGCGGCGGCGGTCGCGCGTCGTGCGCCGGAGCTGTACTCGCTCGAACTCTGGGGCGGCGCGACTTTCGACACGGCGATGCGCTTCCTCAGCGAAGATCCGTGGGAACGTCTCCGCCAGCTGCGCGCGCGCGTCCCGAACATCTGTTTCCAAATGCTTTTCCGCGGCGCCAACGCCGTCGGTTACACGAATTACCCCGATCATATCGTCGCCGGTTTCGTGAAGCATGCCGCCGCGAACGGCATGGATATCTTCCGCATCTTCGACTCGTTGAATTATCTCCCCAATCTGCGCGTCGCGATGGAGTCCGTGCAGGACACGCACGCGATCTGCGAAGCGGCGCTTTGCTACACTGGCGACATTCTCGACGACCGCCGGGATAAATTCTCGCTCCAGTATTACGTGCGCCTCGCGAAGGAGCTCGAAAAGATGGGCGCGCACGTCCTCGCGATCAAAGACATGGCGGGCCTCTGCCGGCCGTATGCGGCGCAGAAACTCGTGAAGGCGCTGAAGGAAGAAGTCGGCCTGCCGATTCACTTCCACACGCATGACACGAGCGGCATCGCATCGGCCTCGGTGTTGCGCGCTGCTGATGCGGGCGTGGACATCGTCGATCTCGCGCTCGCGTCGATGAGCGGCAGTACTTCGCAGCCGAACCTCAACTCCATCGTCGCGGCGCTTCAGCACACGCCGCGCGACACGAAGCTCGATATCGATACGCTCAACGAGTTCTCCGATTACTGGGAGCACGTGCGTGAGTTCTACCGCCCGTTCGACACCGCGCCGAAGACCGGCAGCGCCGAGGTCTATCTGCATGAAATGCCGGGCGGCCAGTACACGAACTTGAAGGAGCAGGCGTCCTCGATGGGCGTGTCGCACCGCTGGCCGGAGATCGCCCGCACGTACGCCGAGGTGAATCAGCTTTTTGGCGACATTGTGAAGGTCACACCCTCGTCGAAGGTTGTCGGCGATATGGCGCTCTTCCTTTTTTCGAAGGGTATCAAGCCGGCCGACGTCGTTAATCTGGAGCCCGGAGCGACGCCGTTCCCCGAAAGCGTGATCGACATGCTCAGCGGCGGACTTGGCTGGCCCGAGGGCGGCTGGCCGGCGGCGGTGAGCCGCGCAGTGCTCGGCGAGAAACGGCACAAGGAAGCAACGGAGAAGTACAAGGCGTCTCTCAAGAAGCAGAAGACGGCGGAGGCCAGAGCCCAGAAGCCAGACGGAAAGAGCGCGGGCGTTGCCGACCTGAAGAAGCTGCGCGCCGAGCTGGCCGAGAAGCTCAAGCACGAGCCGAGCGACGATGAACTGTATTCGCATCTCATGTACCCGGCGGTCTTCGCCGACTTCGCGAAACAGCAGCGCGAGTACGGCGACGTGAGCGTGCTGCCCACGCCCGCGTTTTTCTACGGGCTGAAACCCGGCGAGGAAATCAGCGTGGAGATCGAAGAAGGCAAAACGCTGATCATCCGTCTCGTGAGCATCGGCGCGCCCGACAAAGAAGGTCGTCGCGCGCTCAGTTACGAACTCAACGGCATGGCGCGCGAGGCGTTCATCGCCGACAAGAGCATCGCGGCGAAAACCAAGACGCGCCCGAAAGCCGATCTGGCGGATGCGTTGCAAGTGGCCGCGCCGATTCCGGGTCTGATCGCGATGATGTCGGCGACGGTTGGAGCGAAAGTCACGAAGGGCGAAAAGCTTTTCATGATGGAGGCGATGAAAATGCAGACGACGGTCTTCGCTCCGGTCGACGGCGTGGTCGCCGAGTTGCACGCCGCGGTGGGCGACACGGTCGAGAGCAAGGATCTCGTGGTGAAACTGCGCGCGTAATTCGCAACGGAGCCCCGCGTCTTAAATGACGCGGCTACGTGCAAAAAGCCGGGCTTCGCGCCCGGTTTTTTTGCGCATGGGCCATTCGGTCAGGGCCGCACGGTCAATATCGCGGCGCGCGCGGATGAGGTAGGCTGGGGACGCATCAAACGCACCTCACAACCTCAACTCATCCAAAACATCATGTCCGATACTTGCACCCTCCTCGACGAATTCCAGGCCCGCGATCTCGAAGACAACTCGACCATCACCGTCATCGTCGAACACCACACCGAAATAGGTAATCGTTCCCAGCCCGGCCTCATGGTCCGCTACATGGGCAACATCGTGAACTTCGAACCCTGCCACGTGGAGCGCTGGGCCTACCAGGCGACCAAGGCGAAGCAGGACGTTTACTTTCTAGCCGATCATTCGTGGGCGGTTCACACCGACCAGTTCGTGAAAGTTTCCCTCGTGCTCGCGCCGAAGCTGATGGCGCGCGTCGAAGTCAAAGTGCGCAGCAAGCGCAATCCAGTCGTCAAAGAGTACGAGCTCCCGTTCGCGGTGGATCTTTGATCCGCCTCCGCCTTCACAGCCCCGCGCGCGTCCAATCGATGAATACCTCTTCCCGGGTTTCCCGGATGACCGTCGCGCTGGGGCTGGCGTTTTTTCCCGCTGCCCACGTCTCGGCCGACTCCGGCGAATCCACCTATCCAACCGTCAACGCATCTCCCGCCATGTCCGACGCTCCTTCCGGCTATAGTTACAAAATCCTCGCGCCCGCCGGCCGCGAGTTCCTCAAGTGCCGCTTCCTCCTGCCCGACGATTTCAAGCTGACGGATCTGCCGGCGGACGAAACCGATTTTTCCGAAGTGAAGAACTTCATGCCGATCGCCATCGCCAACGCGACGTATGGCTCGGTGGTTTTTATCGTGGGCACACGGCCGGCCTACAAAGAGGGCAACGTCGCCGACTGGCTTCCCCGTCTCCTTAAGATGGAGGGAATGGAGGCCGGTCCGGTCGAGCTCGTGGATGTCGGGCCCTTGAAAGCCGCGGCCTGCGACGCTTTGCAGGTGACTGATGGCCTGACGATGCGGCTGCGCGTCACGATGCTGGAGGATGGCGGCCGGCTCTATAACTTCATCGCCGTGGCGCCCGATCAGCTCTGGGTCGCTGTGTCGGGGAAATTCAACGACATGGTGAAATCCTTCGAGGTCGAGACGCGCGGCGGGCCAACCATGCCGCTCGATGCCGCGGCGGAAACCGCGGCGTTCAAGCCCGCTGAGGAAGTCGCGCAGCCTGAGGCCGTGAAGGAAACTTCCTCGGGCGAGACGACCGCACGACTTTCCGCGAAGGAGTTTGCCGAGCTCGTACTGGCTGACGACATGTCGGCGCTCGATCCCGAGCAGAAGATCAACGCCAACCTCCGCGATCGCGCCGTCGGCTTCGTGCCGAATGTGCTCTCGGTGAACACAGAGGAGAAATCCGCCCGTGTCGGTGCGGGCGCGATCGAAGGTGTTTTCCGCGTCCCCTTCGGCTGGCACGTGAACGACGACGGCCGTCGCACGCTTGTTTTCGACGGCGGCGGACGGATGCAGATCAATTTGAGCCTGCGTCGGCGAGCGGTGGAATCGCTCGTTGAGCTCGGTCGAAGCTACCTGGCTGAGTACCTTGAAAATCAACCGGAGCTGGAAATCTTCGCGCACGAAACGGATGGCATCGTCGCTGTGGGCGTGCGCGGACTGAAGGTCGACGACGAGATTCTCGATCAGACGTTCCTTCTTCGCGACATCGGCCGCGACGGCTATGTGCTGGTGGCGCGAGCCACGGGCAATGCGGAGGACATCCGCCTGGCGATGAATCTCGCGGGGGATATACTCGCCGGTATTGAAACGGCGGCGACGATGGCAGCGGCCCGCTGAGCGGATTGGCGCCGCGATTCCGGAGGCGCGCTTTGCGCGTCATCGCGGCGTGAAGCCGCTCCTACAGGCGGATCGGATATAAGTTAGCAGATGTTTAGGTGCGCCCGATTGGTCGGGCGCACTTTTTCGCGTGTAGGTGTTTTCGTCGAGCGCTGCCGAGGGGCGAAAGATCTGGAGGCGCGGATTCGCGTGCTTCAGCGCGCGAATCCGCGCGTTCCACCTCGGGCTGGGTGGGTCGAGGTGTTTTGGGATCGGATCGCTGGAGGGCGCGTCATCCTAAATGCGTTGGAGCGATTCCTGATCGCGTGTGGCGCGCAGTCCAACCGGCGGATTAGGGATAATCCGCCCTACCTTCGGCAGGTTTTTGCGACGCGTTCGGGTGAAGCGACCGGTGCCTTTTTCGAAGAACAATGCGGAGGGATGGCCGGGGATGGCCGCAAAAAGGCGCAAAAATCAGCGGCGTATGAGCCGTGAGAGGCGTCTATAGACGCGCGGGAGAGTAACGTCGGCAGAATCGGCAATCTTGCGCCTTTTTGCGGCCAAAGTTCCGACTGAGTTCGTGAGGTAATTTGGCTCCCGTAAGCTCTCGTTTAAGTGCGAAGGGCGTGAGAACGCGGACCCGCATCGCACAACGCGCGAGGGACCGCGCGTTCCACCTCGAAGGTCAATCACTCGATCGCCCAGCGGAGCCAGCTCGGGCCTTTCCAGAGGACGGGCTTCCAGGTCCAACCCGCGTGGGTGGTTGCGGCGATGAGCGGGGCTTTGAGTTCCTGGAGGTTGAAGGTGTACGCGTAGCTGAGCTCCGGTTTGAAGCGGCCGGTGATGGGATCGAACTGAAGGCCGAAGACGCGTTGGTGTTCGTGCTGGAAAAACACGATGCCGGTTTTCAGGTGCCATTTGACGGCGGCGCCGTTCGCACCGGCGGACCAGTCGAGGGCGCTCATGTATTCGCGGACGCGGATCGTGCGGGAGGATTCGTCGAGGTGGAGGACGAGCTTATGCGTACGCTTGAGTCCGGCGGCGCGCGCATGGGTGAGCCACGCAGCGTCGGCGCGCCAGGTGACGACGACTTCGTCGGGCGTCTCTCCGGCAGTGACGGCGATGGGCTGCTGGAGGTTCTCGATGGCGAGCAGGCGCTCACGCAGGGCGGAAGCCGAAGCGGGTAGTGAGTTTTCGGCGACAGCCGGCACGGTGGCGGCCCAGGTGGAGCCTTTGAAGAACCACAATGCAGCGACGAGCACGAGGAGCGGCGTGACGACGGCCATGGTTTTCCATCCGCGGATCACGCGCGGATCACGAGGCGCGGCGGCGATCTGACGAAAGGCGTGGATGCTGGCCTGCTGGCGGCGGTCGAGCGCGGCGTCGTTGGCGGCGCTCCACACGAACAACGTTTTCCCGGCGGCGAGCAGGCGTACGCGGTCGCCGACGCGGGAGGCGGTGTAGCTGCCGTCGGCGGCAGGTTCGGGGCGGGCGATGCCCATCATCGCGCCGTAGTTTTGGAGCGCCTGACGGGCGGTGGCTTCGTTGGGAAAACGCGCGGCGATGGCGGTCTCGACACTGGGAAAAACCGCCATCTGGGCGGCTTCGGGCTCGAGGCCGGCGAAGAGTTGGCGGATGTCGGTGAGGAGCTGCGGATCGAAGCCGGGGCCGAAGACTTTTTCCGGGTGGAGGAATTTCCCGCCGCTGTTGGCGAGGGCGGCGGAGTCGTCGGTGAGGCGCGGCTTGTTGTCGTCGGGTGTCCAGGTGAGCGACGGCATGACGCCGCGGGCTTGCTGGATGTGGAAGAAAAGTTGCGGGCCAACGACGATGGCGAAGAACACGCCGATGAATGCCAGCGGGCGCAGCGAGAGCCCGGAGCGCGTCATCAATACGGCGAAGAGGATGAGGAGTCCGCCGGCGATGAGCGCGAAAATCGCGAAGCCGAGAAACACTGGGTACGTGCGGAAGAAGGCGATGAGTTTGTCCATGGAGGAGAGCGTGGGTTCAGGCGGCGTGGCGGCTGCGCCACCAGAAGACGGCGGCGGTGATGAAGGTGGCGATGAAGGCTATGAAGTAGCCGAGGCTGGGAATGGCGATGTAGGCGCTGCCGGCGCCGGGGCCGGAGCTGGGCTCGTGATGGACCATGCCGTTGACGAACAGGCTGGTGGACCAGAA
>CAMLSH010000109.1 GCA_946482625.1 uncultured Opitutaceae bacterium | reverse complement strand
CATCCCGCCGCTTGCCTCGCGCGCCGGTGCGGCTCTTGTTCACGTCGTCTATGCGCAGTTTCTTTATCCTCGCCCTGCTAGCCGCCGTGCTCGTGACGATCGCGATCGGCGTCCGCTCCGGAATGTTCGCCCGCAAAGATCCGGGCAAGCCAATCAACAGCGCCATGCGCGCCGCGCTCGACACGCCGCAATTCAGCACGGAGGACGCGATGATCATCGCGAAAAGATACCCCAACGCCCGCAAGACCGAGAGCGGCCTGCTCTACGTCGTCCACGCGCCCGGCGAGGGGCCGACGCCGTTCAAAGGCCAGATCGTTTCGTTTCACTACACCGGCACATTTTTGAACGGCCAGAAATTCGACTCCTCCCACGACCGCGGCGCCCCATTTAATTTCCAAGTCGGCTTCGGCCGCGTGATCGTCGGCTGGGACGAAGCCCTCGGCAGCATGCGCACTGGCGAGAAACGCACCCTCATCGTCCCCCACTGGCTCGGCTTCGGAGAAAAGGGCCGCAATAATATTCCCCCGCGCACCACGCTGGTCTACGAAGTCGAGCTCCTCGGAATCGACGGCTCTTCAAACAAGGCCGCTGAGCCCGAAAAGAAATAAACCTGTCGCGTCACGCTTCGGAATGCGGACCGCTGGACGGTCGTTTCAGATCTGAATCACAGTCCAAGCAGCGAGCCGTTTTGTTTGATCCAGCGCTCCGCCTCGCGCCAGCCGGGGCAGACTTCCTCCACACGCGCCCAGAAACGCGCGGAATGGTTCATCTCCCGCAGGTGCATCAGCTCGTGGTAAATGATGTAATCGCGCACCGCGGAAGGCGTCTGAATCAACCGCCAATTGAGCGAAATGACGCCGCCTGACGTACACGAACCCCAGCGCGTGCGCTGATTGCGGACGGCGACTTCTTTCACCTCCACGCCGGTCTCAGCGGCGAGTTCCCACGTACGGCCCGGGAGCTCAACCTTCGCCTTGCGCAGGAAGTGCGACTCCAGCGTCGGCCGTAGATCGCCCGTGAAACCGCTTACGCGAAAAACATCCGCCCCGAGCGAAATCGTCGGCCGCTCTTCGACGAGTCCATCGCGCGTCACCTGGCTCTCCGCTGCCTTGCGAATCTCCGTCATCTCGCCGCGCCACAGCACATGCGAACCGAGTGTCCATATGGTGGCGCCACGTGGTTTCTGCCGCTGGCGGGCGCGGGCGCGCTCCAGCCAGTCTTGATGTTGTTCGACGAAACGCCGCGCATCGCGCTCGGTGCCGAGCGCCGGTATCGTTGCCACGGCTACACCGTCGCGACGCAACGTCAGCCGGTAATTGGTGGCGCGGTGACTGCGCTCGAACACGACGCCTTCGTGAGCGGACGCCCCAGAGGCGGGCGGACCTTTATGAACGCCGGGTTCAGGCGTAAAGGTATCGAATAAACTTTGCTGGGTCGCGTCGTCGCTCACGTGAAGAGATGGCCGCGAGTAAACGAACGACGCGGCGTGAGGCCAGCGCGATATGCGCGTTTCACAGCAGCACGAGTTCCCAGTGGAGTGGCCGGCCGCGCTCCAGCGTCAGCCAGGCGAAGCTCGGCGGTGCGCCGCGATTGGCGTACGACACGCAACCGGGATTGAGCCAACGAAGGCCGTGCACAGTTTCATCACGCGGCACATGCGTGTGTCCGTGTAAGACCACCTCGCAATCGGCGGGAGCCCGACGCGGGGGAATATGCTCTAGGTGAAACCGCACGCCTTCGCGCTCAAGCCGTAACACCAGTGGCCAGCCGGGATGATAGTCGTTATTACCCAACACAACGCGCAGCGGCGGACCCAGGTGCTCGATCTCTGCCAAGGCTTCGGGCACGCACACATCGCCCAAATGCCAGATTTCGTCGGCACCTTTCAGGAGTCGCGGAAGTTTCGCCGGATGGCGGTTGTGCGTGTCGGCAATGACTGCGATGCGCATGGCGGAATACACGGACGCACGCATATTTCGGGCCGGCTGACAATGGGTGCGGTCCACACATCCGCCTTTGCGGAACCGGGTTTCGGCATCGCAATTTCCGCACGGACGCGAAACGCATGCGGATTAACGCGGACCGACTAAACGATCCGGGCGCCGCGCCCGAGATCGACGCAACTTCGCGCCCGCCGTATCGACGCTCTTGCTTCGTTTCGACTCCGGAAAGTACGCGTGTGGTAAAGTGAGGAGATTCCCCGATGAGACGGACGGGCTTCCCTCCTGCACATATTCGGCGTAAAACTTTTGGCAAAATGGCCTTAATGAGGCAATTATGAGGCTGCCTGCCCGATTTCTCCTTCCCGACCGTTGACCGTGCCGTAGTTTTTTAGAACGCCGCCCACCTCTCCACTCCCCTGCCCATTCCGATGCTCGCTCAGCTGAAAAAACTCTTTGGCGCCAAGCCGTCCACGTTCACCCGACTGCGCCCCGGTCAGCCCGGCTACAAGCTCGGCACCATTCTTTTCGTGGACGACGAACCGGAAGTTCGCTCGATCGCCCGTCTCGCCTTGGAACCGCTCGGCTACACGCTGATCGAAGCCGAGGACGGCGCGAAGGCTCTCGAAATTTTCGAAAAACGCAGTGCCGAGATCGGCCTGGTCGTCACCGACGTGCTCATGCCCAACCTCGACGGCCTCGGCCTTTCCGCGCGCCTGCACAAACTCGATCCGGTGCTTCCCATCCTGCTGCTCAGCGGACATGTCTTGGAGGAAGACCTCTGGGCCGAAGGCAACGCCCGCATGCGGTATTTAATGAAACCCTACCGCCTGCAGGATCTGCAGGACATCATCGTCGACCTCATCGGCGCCGCACCCGCCCCGCGCAGCGGAGAGCCCTCCTGATTTCCCACCCGGCGGCTTTCACCCGCCCCGCTTCACCTAACCAGCCCTGACCAGCCGACCTCCACCAGCATGGATGAGCAACTTGTCCTGACGGCGCAGACCCTGAGGCTTAACCCGAATATCCAGCGGATGGATATGCCTGGGGGAGTCTCCGTTTTGAAAAACGTGCCGGCGCGCCGCTATCTCACGGTCACACTCGATCAGTGGAACCTGCTGCGCAATTTCTCCACGCCGGCGACCGTGCCTGACGTGCTCCGCGCAGTCATCCTGAACCGTACCTGCGTGCCGATGCGCGAGTACTACGAGCTCATCCTCAAAGCCCAACGCGCCGGCGTGCTGCGGCTCGAGCGCCAGACCGAGCCCGACGAACGCGCCCGCCGCTGGGCCGTGCCGCTCAACGCCTGGATTCCCATCGTACTCGGCTGGGCCTCGCTCATCGCCGCCGTCACTCTGCTTCTCACCCGGGAGTTTACCTGGCCGTCTCCCATGCCAGCGGGCGCAGTCGATGTACTCATCGGCTGGCTGGTGCTCTGCCTCGCCCTGAGCGCAGGCTCGGCACTCGCGGCTTCGACGCTCGTGTGGGGCGGTGGAGAAATCTACGAGCCCAAGCTCAACCTCCTCCGGCCGACACCCTATTTCTCCGTCAATCTCGAGGACGCCTGCATGACCAGCAGGATCACGCAAATCGGCGTATGGAGCGCCAAGTTCATGCCCGTGATGATCACCGGCGCACTCCTCTGGTGGTATAAACCCGCTTGGGGCCTGCTGCACGTCCTGGCGGTTTTGATCATGCTGCGTCCGGCGGCGGGCGGTTCGATCACACCGATCCTCTCGTCGCTGTTTCGTGGCCAGATTCTCGATACGCACAAGAATATGGCCTTCAGCCCCAACCGCCGATGGAAGGTCCGGCTGAAGTTCGGCATGGCCCGGGTCTCGGCCCTGTACGTTTCCGTGCGTCTCATCTGGGGCGCCGCCTGGTGTCTGCTTGTGCTATTCGTCGCGCTTCGCGCGACCGACCGCGGTGCCCGCGAAGTGATCGGGAGCGGTGACTACTGGCGCGAGGTGGGACTCGGCTTCGGCATGGTGGCGGCGTTCGCCCTGCTGATTTTTGTCGGCCGTCCCGTGACGCGCAGCTTGTGGGTGCGTAGCCGCGCGCGTTACCGCGAGATCGTGCAAACGATCCACCGCTGGACCGCGAAGCCCGAGGAGATCAACACACCGGATGTCATCGCCCGGCTCCTCGCAGATTCGCTCGTCTTCCGCCGCCTCCCGCAGGCCGAACGCGCAGAACTCCTAAAGCGGGCACGCCCCCAAGTATTCAAATCCTGGAGCCTGATCCGCAAGTTTTCGGACAAGTCCACCGAGGTCGGTATCATCCTTTCGGGCGGAGTCGCCATCTACCGCCGGTTGAAATCCGGCCGAGCCGAGCGCGTGCTTGAGCTCGGCGAAGGCGACGTTTTCGGCGCGCATACACTGCTCGATGCGGGACGTCCCGAGGCTCAGGTTCGCGCACTCACGCCCGTGATCGCGCTGATGCTTCCCCTGGAGGAATTTCAACAACGCGTGGTCGCAAAACTCGGCGTGCCGCTGGCCAACGATCTCGTCCACAAAGTCCCCTTTCTGCGCCGCCTCTCTTTCTGCGCCAGCTGGCATCCGCAGGCGGTTGCGCGCTTCGCGCAGATCTCCTCGGTCATCAGCTATAACGAGGACGAAACCATCGTCGCCGAACGCCAGGACAGCCACCAGTTCTACGTCGTGTACGAAGGCCGCGTGCATGTGAAACGCGGCAAAAAACTACTCTCAAGGCTCGATCCCGGCGGGTTCTTTGGCGAGATCAGCCTGCTCCAGAACAGCTCGGCCAATGCCGACGTCATCGCGCGAGAACACGTCCGCTGCCTCACGTTCAGCAAGGCCGATTTCCTTCGGTTCATGACGCACAATCCTCTCGTGAGTCTGCAACTGGAGGAGATCAGCTCCCGACGTCTCGGGTATCCACTTTTCCCGCTCAAAGCGCACTCGTTCGACGTGCGTTGACGCGGCGGGTCACGCCGCGAGCAATTGCGCACAGACGGCCAGCAGGCGCTCCCGCAAGGGCTCGCCTCGCGCGGCGAACGCACGCTGTTCGCGCTCGTACTCGGCCCGCCCCTCCGGCGTCTCGATCTTGATTGGCGCAAACCCGAGCGCACGCAGATCGTACGGGCTGGCACGCATGTCGATTTCGCGGATATCCCGGGCTAGCGCGAAACAATCGGCGACCAGCTCCGAAGGCGTGTACGGCGCGAGTTTGAACGCCCACTTGTACAAATCCATGTTCGCATGCAGGCAGCCGCGCTGCTCGAGCCGCGCCGTTCCCGCGCGCGTCGGCTGCAGTTTGTTCAAGGGCCGCGCGGGCGCGGTGAAGAAACGAAAGGCATCGAAGTGCGAGCAACACACGGGCTGGCTCTCGACGATCTTTGCGAGTTCGTCGGGCGGGAAACGCAGCGGCCAGGCGTTGTGGCGAATCTCATCCGCGCTCTGCCGATAAACCATCGTCCACTCGTGCAGTCCGAAACAGCCGAAGAATGCCGGCCGGTCGCGCGTCCCGATCAGCATCTCCTGCAACCACCCCACCGTCTCGCGTCGTCGGGCGGGAAAATCCGCCGGATCGACAAAAACGCCGCCGTCGCGAGTTTCCCGATACCCCGTCCAGCGAAGAAACTCGCGGGCCGCGTCCCCTTCGAGCGCCACGCCTGCGCCCGGATGCCAGCGCCGCAGCCAGCTCGGGCGAAAGGCATAGTAGTCGAAAAGAAAATCGAAGACGGGGTGTTTTTCACCACGCGACGCACGCGCCTGATGCGGATCGGTCCATCGCCGCACACGCGTTTCGTGCGCGTTTTGACGGGCGCGCCAGACGGCTTCAGGAAGAGATGTGGAGGTTTCGACCACGCGAAAAACATGGAGGCATTTCCTCTGCCCGGACAATCCCGCGTTCACCGCCGCGAGTCCGGCGACGAGAAACCCGGCAGCGCGTGAAACTTTTCCGCGCTTCCGCGTGTTTAGAGTTCGTAGCCCACGACACACCCCCTTTTCCGGCCCTCGGAGGGCCAGCAACCAACCCGTCCGCCTCGGCATCACAGTCCGGCGGACGGTTTAATTTTCTCCACACGCGGATGCGCGATTCATTTTTGTCGTTTCCTTTCAGGTCAGGGCGGCGACGCTGCACCGGACTCAACCGCCATGGATTTACCCGACACAGTCCTCACGCTCGACCACCTCGGCCACTGGAAACATGACGGCCCCAAACTCGCCGTGCTGGGCCACCCGATCAAACACTCGATCAGTCCGGCCATGCACAACGCTGCGCTCGCCACGATGGCGCAGAAAGCGGAAACGTTTGGTTCGTGGAAATATTTTCGTTTCGACGTCCCGTCCGACCGACTTTCGGACGCATTAAAAAAACTACACGACGAAGGTTTCCAAGGCCTCAATCTCACCGTCCCACACAAGGTCCTCGCTTTCGGTTTCGTTGACGACATCGACCCGGCCGCTCAGGCGATCGGCGCCATCAACACGCTTCTGCGCACACCCACCGGCTGGCGTGGCTTCAACACTGACGGCTATGGCCTCGCCACCGCAGTGAAGGAAACGCTCGGACGCGAACTCACCGATTCGCACGTCATCCTCCTCGGAGCCGGTGGAGCCGCCCGCGGCGCGGCCGTCGAATGCCTCCAACGCAACTGCGCCTCGCTTTGGATCGCCAATCGCACGCGCCTCAACCTCGACGCGCTCCTCATCGACCTCGCACCGGTGGCCGGCAAAATCCCATTGCACGGCTTCGACCCGCATCAACCGCCAGCCGGTCTTCCCGCCGACGCACTCGTGATCAACGCCACGTCCGCCGGCCTCAAACCGACTGACGCGCCGCCGATCGATCTCGCCCACCTGCCCCGCCCCGCCGGCGTGTACGACATGATCTACAACCCGCCGGAAACACGCCTGCTCGCACAAGCGCGTTCGCTGGAGCTTCCGGCTGCAAACGGTTTGGCGATGCTCATCCATCAAGGCGCACGGGCGCTGGAAATCTGGACCGCCGAGCAAGTGCCAGTCGAAGCCATGCGCGAAGCCGCGATGGCTGCCTTGGATCGCAAAGAATAGCCCCGGGGCGCTCCGTGCCCGCTTCGCGGATACCGCGGCGCGCCCAAACACCGCGCGCTTCCCGCGCCGTCTTCAGCTCACGCGCCGTCCCGCGATGCAGGCGACGACCTCGCCCACCGTCACAAACGTTTCCTCGGGCTCATACTCGCGCAACGCATGTAAATGCGTGAAGCCCCAGCCCACCGCGCCGAACGGGATACCTTCCGCCTTCGCCGCCTCGATGTCGCGAACCTCGTCGCCCACGCAAAGCGCTTCGCGCGCGCTCACGCCGCATTGACGGAGCACTTTCCGCAGCTTCGTGCGTTTGCCAAAAAGAGATGCTCCACACTCGAAGTGGCTGATCCGGCTCACATTCGCCGGACCGAGAATCTGGCGGATGCTGGCCTCGGCGCTGGAGCTCACGACCGCCACTGTTACGCCGTTTTCCACAAGGTCAGACAGCATCTGATCAACGCCTTCGAACAACGAAATCTTGCCGATATCCCGCGCCGCGAGCGTGTGTAAATGCCGGCCGATCGCGGGAAGACGCCAGCGGGCGACACCGAA
The DNA here is from genome assembly GCA_946482625.1 of uncultured Opitutaceae bacterium. The sequence goes on along the minus strand of CAMLSH010000109.1, from coordinate 1,877 downwards.
ATGCGTCAGAACCTTTCTCGCCGAACTGCCACGGAGTTCATCAAGCTCCCTGCGCGCGAGTTTCCGGAATTTGTGTTTCTCGGCGAGCTCATCGACCACGCCCAGAAACCACTCAAACGAATCCGCCAGGGTCCCGTCGAAATCGAAGATCACCAACTTGTACTTCATCAGAACGCTCCTGCCTGTCCGCACGGCGCGACAAATCAATCCTCGTTTTCATAACCGGGAAACGGCCCGACAAGCCGCCCCGTGAAAAACCTACAGCTCGTCGTCGTTTCCCGCTCTCAGAAGCGAGGCGTGCGGATCGTGTCGCACGCGGCCGAGCCAGTCTTCGATGAGCGGATTCCCCGCATCGACCGGCCACGGCGCGGCCACCAGATCAATCACGTGAAGACCGCCATCGCTGCCGCGGACGAAGTTGCGCGCGTGCAGGTCGCCCACCAGCCACGCGCGCTCCGCAAACCAGCACAGCCGCGGGTGATCGCGATTCGCCCGCAGGAAACGCGACGGGATTTCGATCAACTGCGCGGGCAGCACGCGCGACACGTCGTCGCCCTGCGGGAGCGGATCGCCGAGCACTTGTTTCGCCACGAGGATGCCCTCGGGCGTCACGCCGACGACTTCGCACGCCATGCCGCCAAGCGCGTGGATGAGCAGCAGTTTTTCCAAGAGCTCGCGATAAGTTCCCAGTTTCGCTTCGGCTTGAAACCACGCTTCGTCGCCGCGTCGGAAACCGAACGCGCTGCCGATCGTATCGCCTTCGCGGGGACGGAAAAATTTATAGACGGAACCATCGCGCTCGCTGGCGAAGGCCCACGCTTCAACGCCGCCGCCGATGCGGCGCAGCTGAGCGTTGGGTTCTTCCAGCGGATTTTCGGAGTCGGCGGGAAACCCAAACGTCTCCAACGGCATCAACGGCAGACACACACGAAAGGCGCGGATCGCATCGCCGAGGTCGGTCCAAGGATGACCGGCGGCTTCGAGGAGGCTTACTTCGTCTTCGGCGAGGAGGACGAGATCGCCGTCCGAATCTGCGCGGAGACCGCATTCTTGCGCTGCCGACCCGAGGCGATGGAGCGCTTCCAATCGTCGCTCGTGATCGTGTTGAAGACGGCTTCTTTCGGACGGGCTTGGGAGCTGCCGGCCTTGGATGCAGGACGGGAAACCGGAGAAGGGGTCTTCTTGCATGGGTCGCTCATGGCCCGCGAACCGTCGCGGCGAGTGCCGCGCGAATCAACCTGAAGTTACTGGAAATTGCCGACAAATTATTCACCCGCGGCGAAGGACGGGATGCGCGGCAAAAAGGCCCGTGCGGCAGGGACCTCACCCCGCCGCTTTTTCCAGCGCTGCGGGAACCGGGGTTTTCGAGATGAGCATCTTGTCCACGCGGTGGCGGTCCATGTCCACCACCTCGAAGCGCCAGCCGCCGTGATCGAAGAAATCGCCCGCCGTCGGGATGCGTCCGAAATGGGTCATCACGAAGCCGCCCAAGGTCTGGAAATCCGCCTCCTCTTCATGCGGGAGTTCGTCCACCTGAAGCAGCGTTTTCAATTCATCCGTGCCGAGCGTCGCATCGACGAGCCAGGAGCCGTCTTCGCGTTGCTTCATGGCCGTCGCCTGGCGCCGGCCTTGCGCGGGTAGATCGCCGACGATCGCCTCGAGGACGTCGATCAACGTCACCAGCCCTTGGATCGCGCCAAACTCGTCGCTCACCAGCGCGATGTGTTTACCCGATTTCTTGAAGGCTTCGAGCAGCTGGATCGCATTCATCGTCTCCGGCACGACGAGCGGCTGGACGAGCAGGTTTTTCAAATTGGTCGTGAGCCCGATCGCCGAATGCGCCCAGAGCGCCTTCACCGACACCATGCCGACCACTT
>CAMLSH010000108.1 GCA_946482625.1 uncultured Opitutaceae bacterium | reverse complement strand
ACGGTTAACCCCGTACCGGGGGTTCGAATCCCCCTCTCTCCGCCAGGGCAACTTGTTCAGCCATTCCCTGCGGGCGTTGCGCTTGAGGTCATTTCGGCGGCTTGGTCGGTCAGGGACTTTATTTTTTGGAGCAGATCATCCGCGGTGAAGGGCTTTGGGATGAAACCGATCAGCGGGGCGGCGATGATGTGTTTGCGGGCGTCGGTTTCGCTGTAGCCGCTCATGATGAGGACCGGGACGCTTTTGCTGAGGGCGCGGAGTTCCCGGAGAGTCGCCGGGCCGTCGAGGCCGGGCATCGTCAGGTCGAGGAGCACCGCTTTGAATCGCATGCCGTGGGCCAGCGCGAGGGCGAGCGCTTCGTAACCGTCGGAGGCCAGCGCGATCGTGTAGCCTTGTTTCTCCAAAATCGACGCGGCGATTTTTCGCACCTGAGGTTCGTCATCCACGATCAAAATCGTGCCTTCGGCTTTGTCGGTGTGCGTGAAGGCGAGCGTCGGCGGTTTCACCGGCGCGGTAGCGGCGCCTTCGGCCGGGGGAAGCGCGAGTGTGAAGGTCGTGCCTTTGCCAAAAGTGCTGCGGACGAAGAACGCGCCGCGATGTGCGCGCACGATGCCGAGCACGGCGGCGAGCCCGAGTCCGCGGCCGGTGAATTTGGTCGTGAAAAAGGGATCGAAAATGCGGGTGATCGTCTCGGCACTCATGCCGCAGCCGTCGTCTTCGACTTCGAGGACAACGTAGTCGCCGGGCGTGCGTTCCTGGCCGATTCGCGCGTCGCGCATTTGCTCGGCGGTGATCGTCTTCAGCGCGCTGCGCACGCGGATATGGCCGGTCGAAGTGCCGATGGCGTCGGAGGCGTTGATCACCAGGTTCATGATCACCTGGCGGATTTGCGACGCATCGATCTCGGCGTGGAGCGGGGCGGGCGAGAGCGTGAATTCGAGGGCGGCGTTTTTGGCGATCGAGGTTTTGAAGAGGTGGGTCGTGTCCTGGATGAGCGCGTTGAGATCGTGCGTTTCCAGGGAGAAACGGCTCTTGCCGGCGTAGGAAAGCATCTGGCGGCAAAGGTCCGCGGCGCGGTTGGCGGCGGTCTCGATGTGTTCGAGCGCTTCGGCGGAGACAGAGCCGTTGGTGGCGCGGGCGAGCGAGGCGTTGCCCATGATCACCGTGAGGATGTTGTTGAAGTCGTGGGCGATGCCGCCGGCGAGCACGCCGAGGCTTTCGAGCTTTTGCGCCTCGAGCATTTTGAGCTGCAGCTTCTGGCGGTCTTCGTCGGCCTTTTTGTTGCGCGTGATGTCCTGAAGCGAACCGAAGAGGCGCGCGACCTTATCGCCAGTGAGCTCGACGCGGCCGATGCAGCGCACCCAGACGAGGCGGCTGGCCGCGGTGACGAGTTCCAGTTCCAGATCGAAGGACTGGCCCTCGGTGAGCGCACGTTCGACAGCGGCGGTGAACGCTTCGCGGCTGGCCGGTGTGCAAAAGTCGAATACGCGTTCTTCCGCGAGCGACTCGTCGGAGGGAGGCAGGTCGTGGATGCGCCAGGTTTCCTTCGTCCAGAAGACGGTCCGCGTGCGCAGGTCGTACTCCCAGCCACCCATGCCGGCGGCTTGTTGCGTTTGTTCGAGAAGCGCCTGGCTGCGTACGAGGGCGGCTTCGATGCGTTTGCGAAGGGTGATATCGGTGGCGGCGCCGGTGACGCGGATGGGATGATTTTCCGCATCGCGGGCGACGACTTTGCCGCGGTCGAAAATCCAACGCCAGCTGCCGTCGTGCGCGCGCAGACGGTATTCGACGCGGCCGTGGCCGTCGCGCATGAGATTGCGTTTAGACTGCTCGACGCGGTCCAGATCGTCGGGGTGGGTGAGTGCGACAAAAGCGTCGATCTGCGGGACGATCTCATCGGGGCGGCAACCGAGGATCTCGGCCCAGCGTTCGCTGCGGTTGACCCGTCCGTTGACGATGTCCCAGTCCCAGAAAGCGTCTTCACTGCCTTCGAGCGCGAGTGTGAGTCGTTCTTCGCTGATCTTGAGGGCTTCCGTCTGGCGGCGGAGACGGCGGAGCAGGCGGCGTTGCAGGAAAAAAATCGCGATGAGAACGATGGTGACGAGGAGTGTCGTCAACCAGTGGGCACGGAAGTTTCGCCATGACTCGGCGGGCGTCGCGATAGAGCCGAGCCAGTGCGCATCGAGCGTGGCGAGGGTTCCGTTTTCGCGCACGCCGAGAAGGCCGAGGTTGAGTTCGTAGAGTAGTTCGCTGCGCCCTTTTTGCACGGCGATGTGCGACGTGTACACGAGGTCGGGGAACTTCAGGGCTGCGGCAGAAATGCGTGTGTAGCGGTGTTCCCGGATGGCTTTCAGGCTGAGCCCTTGCGGGGTGAGAGCGGCATCCGCGTCGCCCTTTTCTACAGCGGCGAGCGCCGCCTGCAGATCCGCGACGAGCACCAGTTTATTATCGAGGCCGTGCTGCTGGAGATATTGGTGCGAGAGGCTGTTCTCGGAAACGGCGATCCGCAGCGCGCGGAGATCTTCGCGCGAGTGAATGCGCGGTGCGTCTTCGCGGACGAAGAGGCTGCCCTGCATGCGCGTGTGAGGCGTCGAAAACTCGGCGAACTCCGCGCGTTCCGCCGTCCGGTAAAGATTGGCGAGGATGTCGAGTTTGCCCGCTTTGAACTGCGCGAGCGCTTCGCTCCACGGCAGCGGAACGTATTCAAAACGCAGATCGCGTTCGTGACCGAGTGCATCGAGCAACTCGACGCAAAATCCCGAGGGGCGGCCGTCTTTATCGAGAAACGAAAAGGGCTGTCCGGAGACGTCGAGGCCAACCCGGAGTGGCGGCGGAGCTGCGTCGGCTGCGAGTAAACGTCCGGAGACGAAGGCGAGCCCGAGGCAAATGCCCGCGAGCATGCCTCGGACGCAAAGGCTGAGCTTGCGTACGCGAAGCGGACGAGGGGCGGCGGGGAAGCGGGAGGTCAATCGAGAGGAGTGCTGGGCTATCGGCACTCAATCGTCTCGTTAGCAGCGCGGCTTGAGCGCCGCCACCGAAATCTCAGCAGGATCGCTGGTTGGGCGGAATCTGGCGGCCGGTCGATGGCAGTCCTGGGTCATCCCCTCCAGTCGAGTTTCCGGCGGGATGCATCGGGAAAGGGGCAGGGTTGCGCCTTCCGAAAATGGCCGGCCGATTCCGAGGGCGTCTGGCGGCCTTATGGGGCGGGGCCCTCGGTTCACCGCTTCTTGGTGGCGGGAGCGTAGTCCGAATAAGACACAGTCATGTCTTCATCGAGTGACTTGAAAAACATAGCCCGGCCGCGGACTCGCACTGTGATTTCCTGGAGTAAGGTGGGGGTCGATTCGTCGGGAAGGGTGTAGGTGATCACGGTCCGCGCTTCCTCGATCTTGACGGTGAACATGGGGGAAAAGGGGCGAATGGTGGCGAGTTCGACGCGCTCGATGGTGCCGGAATCGAGGTGTAGGGAGAAAGTCACGACCATGTGCTCGGCGCTTTTGTCGTCCTCGGCGCCGGGCTTGAGCTGGAAGCGGTAGCGAGCGCGGCCGTTATCGACGCCCAGCGGCTCGCAGGTTTCGGGGCGGATCTGGTCTTTGACGTTGGGCGCGGTCTGACCGCGGCTGCGGCGCGTGAGCATGTCGTTGTACTCTTTGATTTCGGACTCGGTCGGCTCGCGGCCGTCTTTTTTCAGCAACTTCCAGCGGCTAAACTCGGGCTTCGACGGATCGAAACGCTCGACCAAACTTTTCTCCGCCGAGGCGGTGCTTTGCGTGAAGGCCCAGCCTTTCGTCCCTTCGGCCTGGAATGCGGCGAGCGCTTTTTCCAACTCAGGAGGAAGTGTGCCGGCGCGCAACGACGCGGCGAGAATCAGGCAGGCGGAGAGCATCAACGAACGAAGCATCCCGGGGAGAAACGAGACGCGTGGAGTTTTTTCAATCCTGCGGTGGTTGCGTTAAGAAAGCCCCGGGCGGCGCGTTTTCTTTTTGAATCTTAAATCCTCAACTCAGGAGACCCCATGAATCGTCCGTTTACCCTGCCCGTCGTCATCGCCTGCTCCGCACATGCGTTTTTGATGTTCGGTTTCAAAACACCCGACCGCCCGCCGATCGTACCAGTCGTTCCAGCACCGACGAACTGGGATCCTGTAACCCTCGAGCCTCCGCCGCCCGAGAAGCCGGAGATCATGAATATACGGAGCGAACCCTCGGGAGGAAAACCGGCAGCGCCACGCCCAATGACAGAGGACCGCGCCGCCGATAAAATTTCCCCGTCTGATTTCGTGATGGAAATCGCCCGCAACACGCCAACCCGGGTGAAGGTGGTGACTCGCATCATCTCTCCGGGCGAAGGCCCGATCGATGGCGATCCCAACGCTTTGGAATACGGCCCGGGTCGCAGCAATGGAAAGATTATCTACAGCACGGTCGGGCTCGACGACGAGCCCCGCGCCCGCGTGCAAACACCGCCGTCGTATCCATTCTCCCTGAAAGCGAGCGGAGTCAGCGGCGAAGTGTTGGTTGAGTTCATCGTCGATGAACGCGGGCGGGTGACGCATCCGCGTGTGGTTCGCTCGACGCATCCGGATTTCGAGGCGTCCACGATCGCGGCTGTCTCGAAATGGCGGTTCGAGCCTGGCACGCGCAACATGACGCCGGTGAGCTTCCGGATGCTGGTGCCCGTGAAGTTCAATTTGAACGAATAGCCGGCTGCTGTAGTTAATGCGCGACTACTCGATCGAGGCGATCTGGTGCGGAACCGGACCGCCTCTTCCCGGGAGTTGAACGGTGTCGCCCACGCGACGTCCGGGCAGTTGGCGACCGAGCGGGGATTGCGGGGTGACGACGATCAGAGAGCGACCAGCGACATCCAGTTCCAAACCGCCGCTGCGCGGACCGAGAAAGTACGCCGAAGATTTCCCGCGGGCAGCGAGGGTGATCACGGCGCCCACTGCGACGGCGTCGATCGCCGCAAAATCCGGTAGCGGCAGGGATTGATACACCGCGATGGTTTCCTGCAATTCGAGCGCGAGTTTCGCCTGTCCCTCGGCCAGATAAGCCGCCTCCTGACCGCGGGTGTCGTATTTGTTCTCAGCCTTGCTCTGCTCGCTCGTCGCTTCGTCGCGCGCCATGAGTGCGGCACGGGTGAGCGTATCGAGCTCGGTGGTGAGCCGGGCGATGATGGCGGTGCGAAGGAGGACTTTGTCCATCGCGCGACAGAAAAGTCCGCGCGGAGGATTTTCGAGCTAATCAGGCGGTTTGGGATTTCGACGTGTCGGCGACGTCGGGACGCAGGCTGAGCAACCGGGTGACGCGCTGGACGAGTTCTTTCGGGCTGAAAGGCTTTGTGAGATAGTCGAGCGCTCCGAGCTCCAGCCCAAAGTGCCGCGCATCGTTCGTGGCCCACGCGGTGAGGATCACGATGGGAATTCTCGCCGTGACCGGCTGGCGGCGGAGGATTTCGCAGATGCCGAAGCCGTCGATGTCGGGCAGCATGAGGTCGAGCACGATAAGATCGGGCCGGCGGCGTTGTACCGCATCGAGGGCTTCTCGTCCGCTCGCCGCGGTGATGACTTCATAGCCAGCGCGGGAAAGGTGAAATGCGACGAGTTCGGTGACGTCCCGTTCGTCATCAACACTGAGTATGGTTAGAGGCACGACACAGTGTGCGCGCAATCGGAGGCGGAAAAGTGACGGCCGGGTGACGAGCAGGTGAAATAGACTGCTTCGCGAGAGGCGCGGCCGAACATGGAGTACGCAAACGGCCTGCTGAAAAAACCGTGAAAAGGACACATGCGCCTTTTATCCTCGCGACGCCGCTCCGATTGACCAATTCAACTCTCTAGCGCACTGCGCCTTAAAACTTCTTCCCCGCACCTCGGATGGCTCGAAAAATCAGTTTCATCAATTACAAGGGCGGCGTCGGTAAGACGTCGCTCATAGTCAACATCGCCGCCTGTCTCGCGAAAGCGGGCAAACGCGTGCTGCTGTTCGACTTCGATACACAGTCCAATGCGAGCATCTGGTTGTTGCGGTTGGAGCGTTGGAATAAAATCAACAACTCAAGCGAGGGCGCGGTTTACTCGATTTTCGAACCCGGCACGGTCCGGGTGAAGGACTTGATCATCAAAGACGTGGTCGAGGACAAGAACGGCGACAAGTTACTCCCCGGCCTCGATCTGGTCCCGACGACCTTCAACCTCGTCGATCTCGAAGCGGAGTTTCAGGGCAAACCCGGCTGCCCGCCATACCTGATGTTTCAGCAGCAACTCGCCGAGGTGGAGGACAACTACGACTACATCCTTTTCGACTGCCCGCCGAACATCTTGCGCGCGTCGCAGTGCGGCGTGTTTTGCTCCAACGAAATCTATGTCCCCGCGAATCCCGACGCGCTCAGCCTGATCGGTTTCACGCTGCTCGTCGAAAAGCTGGTGAAGTTTCACCGCCTGTCCGCGAGTTTCCGCAATGCCGAGATGGGGCCGCCGGCGCTGGTGAACGGCATTATTTTCAACTCGATCAAAGCCAACGTGGACATCGAGGTGCCGAAGATGCGCATGCAGCTTCGCATGAATCAATTTCGCACGGTTAAACGCGTCGGACAGAACGCCAAGATCTTCAATACGCAGGTCCGGGACGCGATGGTGGTGCGTCGCGCCGTCACGCTCGGTCTGCCAGTCATCCTCGTCGGGCAGGAGGCGCAGCAGGAGGATAACGTCGCGCAGGATTATCGCGATGTGGTGACCGAGTTGATGAACCACTCAAGTTGAGCCAGAGTTCTGCGTACCGCCTCCCCATGCCGCCCAATCCCGACATCACGCCCTCCGCCGGTGGACAGCCTGGCACCGGCAAATTCAGCCCCCGGGAGTGGGATGCCGTTCGCACGGCGTTTCACACGTCCATCATGATCGATACGCAGCTCGCGGGGCTCGCTGAAAATCTCAACGTCGCCGCGTGGCCGCTCAAAGGCGCCGACGAAACTCCCGCGAAATACATCGATCTGAACTACCGCGAACTCTGCGCCATGCCCGGGCTCGCCGGTCACTCCAGTCGTATCGACCTGCTCATTACCATTCTGCAGGAGACGCTGGCGTTCGACGAGCCCTTCGGCGACATGGTGACGAACGACGCGTTGGTGGACGAGCGCGACAACCCGATCCTCAAGAACCTGAGCAAGCTCGGCATTCCCGAAGAGTTTCCGATCTCGCTGATCGCGCTCACGGCGGAGACGCGCGAGTTCTGCAACCTGGAGAACATCACGACGCTGAAGGCCTTCGCCGTCTTCGCGCAGGGCATCTCGCACAACGTCATCCTCGGCGGCGATTTTCGCTCTCTGCTTAATGCGCTGTCACACATCGACGAGCAGACGCTTGCCCAGTTTTTCCCTTTCCGTCCGGGCGAGAAAGGCCTGCACCTGCTCGAAGGCATCGCTCTCGCCGTGCGCGCATTTCCCGATGCCATCGAGGCGTCACTCGCGCAGCGTTATGGCGCGATCCTCGGCACCGAAGATGCGGAAAAGGCGGCGACCGCCCAGCAATCCGACGCCGACGCCGCCGAAGAAATCCTCCGGCAGCACACCGCGTCATACATCGAATATTTCCAAGCCGATCACGCTAAACTTCAGGAGCAGGTGAACGCGGGCGTTCCCGTCGCCCGCCTTGCGATCGTACTCAAAGACCCGCTGGTCGAATCCATCGTCACCGGCCTGCTCAAACCCTACTTGGTGCCGCTTGAGCAAAATGCGCATCCGACCACGACGATCACACCGACCGTGGAAACGACAGAGCAGGGCGCGTCGCGCGGCGGGTTTTTCTCACGGATCGGAAGATTATTTAAGAAATAACCAAAGCCGCCGATAACTGGCAATTGCAGTGTGATGTCCGCCGAACCTCAGCCCGTAGTCATCAAGTTCCCCCCGAAGCCCAAAACGGAAAATCCGTTGGTGCTGCCCCGGCGGAGACTGCGTTCGCCCTTCGAAGTATCCGAGGCGACGGCTGAGACGCAGAAGACCATCGACGCGCTCCGTTCGGCCACCCGCAACCCGTGGGGCGAGCCGCTGAACGTCGATCAGCAAAAGATGGCGGGCTTGGAAAAGTCGCTTCGCCAGCTCACGCAAAAATTGGAGGAGCGGGAACGCAGCCTTCAAGATCTCGAAGCACGCCTCACCGAGCGCGAACGCGAGATCGCGGAGATGGAAAACCTCCTTCAGGCGCGTGCCTCGCTTCTCGAAGCCGCGAAGAACAAGAGCGCCGCCAGCAACGATTCGCGCCAGCTCTCGCAGGAGGAGCAGACCGCGTTGTTGAAGTTGAAGGCAGAGATCGAGCGGCAGGAAAAACTTTTGCAGGAGCAACGCGATGGTATGCGCGAACGCGAAGCATTCCTGGACGACAGCGAGACCAAGCTTTTCGAAAAAGTGCAGGAGCAGCAGGAAAAAGAGACCGAACTCGAACAGCGCGAAGACGAACTGAACCAGCGCGAGCGCCGGTTGCGTGAGCGCGAAGCGGTGCACGATCCGAAGCTCGCGGCAAAAATCGCCGCTGAAAAAGCCGCGGCGAGCAAGCCGCGCGGTGAGTTCTCGGAATAAACGCGCCAGTTACGGATGCGCGCCCTGATTTGGGCCGCCGATGCGCGTTTTTGTCGCGTGTGCGGGTTGATCATTTCGGCACCGGGCGGGCGGGGTGCGGGATAGAAACCTCGTGGCTGGGATCCGAAGCAAGGTAACGAGCCCGCGCCGCCCGCGAACGAAACGCGCCGGGCGAACGCAGAGTGGCCTGCGTATCCGTTTATGCGTGATTGACGAATCGTGTCCGGCTGGCACTTCAAGCCGACTCGCTCATGTCGTCGTTCAAGTTTTTGGTTTTAGCCGCCAGCCTTCTCCTCTCGTTCACACCTCTCACTGTTTCTGCCGGAGCCGATAATGCCGCTGGCAACGCTGACAACCGCGTCGTTTTTCACGGAGGAGCGACGGGGCTTTTCGACCACGAAACGATTCCGGCTGTGGCGTGCGAGTACCGCTGGGGAAACTCCGTGGCGGGATTGCAGCCGTGGCTGGGCGCGGGGTGGGCGACGGACGGCGCGGTTTTCGCGGGCGCGGGGGTATTGCATACGTGGCGACCGATGCCTCGGTGGGAATGGGTCGTGGGGTTTGGACCGGGCTACTACGACCGGCACGAAGGCAAGGATCTGGGCAGCCAGCTCGAGTTCTACTCCTTCGCCGAGGCCGGCTGGGAAATCTCCCCGGGACGGCGCCTTCTAGTGCGGCTGGCGCATATCTCCAATGGGAGCTTCGCCGACAACAATCCGGGCACCGAATTGCTCACCTTCGGGGTCAGTCTGCGGCTGCCCTGAGACCGCTTCAGAACTTCCCTGAACATTTGCTCGCAACTTTTTTATTAAGTAGGCGTCCTTGAAAGGCTCGTTTCCA
>CAMLSH010000107.1 GCA_946482625.1 uncultured Opitutaceae bacterium | reverse complement strand
GAGCGACAGATCCAAAAGCGACAACGCGGGGAACGACGTCCCGCCACGATGACGTGCACTGCGTTTCCGAGAACCCGATGTCATCCATTAGATGACATCGGATCCACGCCCGCATTCCGCTCACTTCGTCGCCGCCGCGACTAAAATCTTCGCCGCGTCCGCCGCTTCCTCCGCCGCTTCGGGGCGTCCATACATGTTCGCCGTCACGATCGCACCTTCGCCGAGAAACATCAGCGCTCGCGCGAGCGTCTCTGGATCTTTCGCCGGCAACGCCTCCGCCAGCGCCGTCAGCCGGGCCAACATCATCGTCTTGTGCGCCGCCGCCACCCGATGCGGTTTGGATTTGAGATCTGGATACTCCGCCACCGCCTTGATGAAGGCGCAGCCGTTGAAATCCGGCATCCGAAACCATGCGCCCATCATCACAAAAATCGCCAGCAGCCGCTTCGTCGGGCTGCGCCCCGCGTCCGCGATCGCCGCTTCGAGCATCGCCTCCAGCTGCTTCGAACGCCGTTCCAACACCGCCGCGATCAGATCCTCCTTCGAGGGGAAGTGTTTGTAGAGCGTCATCTTTGCCACCCCCGCCTCGGCCAGCACCGTGTCGATGCCCACCGCGTGATACCCATCTCGATAAAAAAGCCGCCACGCGGCATCGAGCAGCTCGGTGCGTTTAGCCGAGACAGGAGCTTCGTTCGATTCAGGAGACGGGGTCATCGTGAAAAATGGATGACCCAACTTTCCGCCCAAGGCAAGAGATAGACAAGTCTGTCTATTTTCCGCTTGCATCGAAATAGACAGACCTGTCTACTTACGGGCGAAATGAAAACCTCGATCCTCGTTATCTCGAATCCCGACGGCGGTGATGAAGCGCTCGCCCGCGTCGTGAACGCTCTCGCACTCGCCCACGACGCCAAAGCCAACGGCGACGAAGCTCAGATCGCCTTCATCGGCACCGGCACCCGCTGGCCCGAACGCCTCAGCCAGCTCGGTCATCCCGCCAACGCGCTCTACAACGCCGTGCGCGAACTCGTTGTCGGCGCCTCGTGCGCCTGTGCCGAGCGCTGGGGCGCAAGCGACGGAGCGAAAGCCGCCGGACTCACGCTCCTGACCGACAACAAAATCCCCGGCACCGCTGGCGCGGCGAGCGTCCGTCGCTACCTCGCCGACGGTTGGCACACCCTGATCTTCTGAAGCCAGCGCGTTCCCCCAAACGCGCCGGTTGAACATCCAACGCACATTCCCGGGGAGCGCCGGCGCCCGCCGGCCCTTTGGACAAAAGACCACCGCCGGCTCTCTAGTCCGGCGCTCCCTTCAATCACTCAACCTCACTCGACGACCATGGCCGCCAACTTCCTCCCGCTCACCGTCACACCCGCCGTCACCGCCGCCCAGCAGCATGCCTACGGCAAAACCCGCGCCATCGCTCCTTCCGCCGGCCCGGATTCGCTCGGCCCCGACGAAGCCCGATTCATTTCAGAGCGCGACAGCATCTACCTGGCGACCATCAACGAAAACGGCTGGCCCTACATCCAACATCGCGGCGGACCGCGCGGTTTTCTAAAGGTCCTTGATGCTCACACGTTCGGCTTCGCCGATTATCGCGGCAATCGCCAGCTCCTCACCACGGGTAACCTCGCCGCCAACAAACGCATCGCGCTCTTCCTGATGGATTATCCGCGTCGGGAACGCCTGAAAATCCTCGGTCACGCCCGCACATTGCTCGCCGCCGACGAGCCCGCCCTCGCCGCACGCCTCGCTCCCGCGACCGCGCAGGCTCCCGCACCGATCGAGCGCTTCGTCGTGATCGAAGTCGCGGCCTTCGACTGGAACTGTCCGCAATTCATCACCCCGCGCTACACCGCCGAAGAAGTCACCGCTGCCACCCAGCCTCTCCGTGACCGTATCGCCGAACTGGAGACTGCGCTCGCCGCACAGCGCACCCGCTAATGCCAGATTCTCGCTCCACGAACATGACACCGCCCGAAAATCCCCGCCCTCCCCTGCCTCCCTTCACCGCAGCAACCGCAGCGCAAAAAGTCCGCGCCGCCGAAGACGCGTGGAACTCCCGCGACCCTCACCGCGTCGCCCTCGCCTACTCGCCCGACAGCGCCTGGCGCAACCGTTCCGAGTTCCTCTCCGGTCGCGACGCCATCGCTGCGTTTCTCACCCGCAAATGGACCCGCGAACTCGACTACCGCCTCATCAAAGAGCTTTGGTCGTTTCACGAAAACCGCATCGCCGTGCGCTTCGCGTACGAGTGGCGCGACGACTCCGGCCACTGGTTTCGTTCGTACGGAAACGAGAACTGGGAGTTCGACGAACGCGGTTTCATGAGCCGCCGTTTCGCGAGCATCAACGACCTGCCAATCCCCGCCGCCGATCGCAAATTCCACTGGCCCCTCGGCCGCCGCCCCGACGATCACCTCAGCCTGAGCGACCTGGGTCTCTGAAGGCGGAACGCGCACTCCGAGCGCGTTGTTCGCGCCCGCCCGCGTCATCGCACGGTTTCAGTTTATTCCCTCGCTCAGCGCGCTGGGACTGCGCGCTCCACCTCGAGCTACAAAACCCGCACCCTCACCGGCCGCGTTCTTCAGTAACGCCACCCTCCGAACGGTCGCGACCGCCAGCCGTATCCATACCCATAGCCGTGACCGTACCCGCGATTCCACCACAGCCCGTCGCCCTCGGCGACCGTGTAGGCAAACGTGAACGCCGTGCCCGTCTTCACATTCACCTGCTCCACCGCCATCGTCGCGGCTTTGTACTCACGATCCCCGCTGCCAAATCCGTATTCGAGCTGCACGAAGCCGTGCGTCTCCCAGTCGGACTTCGTCTTCAACAACAACTCCCCGTCCGACGCCGGCCGCGTGATCGCCATCGGTGGCTGCGGCGGCCTCGACGCCAGCGTGCGCGACACCAGCCGGTCCAGCTGATACTTTTCGCCCGTCGTCAGCGTCGCCAATCCCGCCGCCGTCCGCTCCTCGTCCGTCCGCCGGCTGATGAACGTCCCGGCAAATCCTGTCACATCGCCCTGGCGCGCGAGCCGCACTTCTTTCGCCACCTGCGCATCCAGCGCCGTCCGCTGTTCTGCTGAAAGTTTTTCCACCCCCGCGGCCGTCCGCTCTTCCGGCGTCAACCGGGCAACAAATCCCGACGGCAGCGACGGCGGTTTCGCGGCAACTTCCGCCGCGGGCACTTTCACGATCTCGATATCGGCCACCGGCTCCTCCGCCCTGACCTGGGTCGCAGCCAGCGCCACCAGCGTCACCATCGGAAAGATCTTCGTTTTCATGATCCCTCCTGCGACCCGCCCGCCGGGCTCAAAGTTCCTGCGTTAACGCTCGCCACCATTCGCCGTCGCAGTTGCCCGCATGCCGCGTCGATGTCGCGCCCCCGTGGACGTCGGAAATGGGCCACCACTCCCTGCGCGCGCAACACGTCCACAAACGCCTCGCCCGCCTCGGGCGTCGCGCGTTCATACGCGACTCCGCGCAAGCTCAACCCCGTCGGATTATACCAAAGCAGATTCACATGCATCCGACGCTCGCCGACCAGCGCCGCCAACTGACGCGCCTGCTCCGGGGAATCGTTCACGCCTCTCAACAAACAATACTGGATCGTCACCGGCCTCCCGGTTTTCGCCTGATAATCATCCGCAGCCGCGAGAATCTCTTCCACGCCGAACCGTTTTCCCATCGGCAACAACTTCGCCCGCGTCTCGTCGTCCGGCGCATGCAGCGACACCGCCAGATGGATATTCAGGTTCGCTGCCGCCATCGCCCGAATCCCCGGCACGATGCCCACCGTAGAAACCGTTATCTGCCGCCAGCCAAGCGCCCCGAGTTCGTTCGGCGCGATCCGTCGCACCGCTTCGAGCACGTTGTCGAGATTCAGCATCGGCTCGCCCATGCCCATGAAAACCAGTGTCTGCACGCGCTTGCCGACGGCCGTCGCCTCGCGACGCAACGCCAGAAACTGTTCCACGATCTCGCCCGCGCTCAGGTTGCGCTCGAAGCCCGTCTTCGTGGTCGCGCAAAAATCACAGCCCATCGCACATCCGACCTGCGACGACACACAACCCGCCACGCGGTCATCGCGAAAATCCGTCATCATCACCGTCTCCACCGTACGCCCATCCGCGAGCTTCAGCAGCAGCTTCGTCGTGCCATCTTCCGCCACCTGCCGCGCCACCTGTTCCGGACGCCGATTCAACAACTCATCGCGCAACCGCTCGGTCAGTCCTCGCGGCAACCGCAACGCGTCCCAACCGCGTTCGTCACCGGTTTCATAATACGCCCGCAATAGGGGCTCCGCGTGCGACGCCTTGAATCCCCACACCGTCAGCCGCGCCCCCAACTCGCCCGGCGAAAGGTCGGACAGCGTTTGCGGAAAGGAATTGAGCGATGCGTCGGTCATCTCGGTAAACGCCGACGATCAACTCCCCCCCGGCCCGACACAACCCTCCGTTCGCCCCATGATCGAGGTGGAGCGCGCACTCCGAGCGCGCTGTTCGAGACCGCCTGCGAAAAGAGATCAAAACCCTTCGGTATCGCTCCACGCGCTCGGAGTGCGCGTTCCACCCCCAAGCGTTAGCCATCCCCTCCCCATGAAAAAGCCGCGCGATACACTCGCGCGGCTTCGTGAGGACTCCGGAGAGGGATACCGAAATACCGGCCCCTACTATCGACGCCCTTTAGAACCGGTAACTCACGCTTCCGCCCATCCCGAAATCCGGACTCGCGTCGGTCATACCGGCGAGCGCGTAGAGGATCAGGTTCCAGCTCGCATCGATGTCGTGAGCCATAAACACGGACACTTCCGTGGCGTCGTCGCCGCCGTCCACGATGCGCGAACGCCAGTCGAGCGACGCTCCCACGCGGGTCTTGTCGCCCACGCGAACCGCCGAGCCCGCCGAGGCGTAAACACCGTTTTCGAGTTCGTAGCGATCGCTGTCGCCCATGACCCGGTAACCGAGCGTCGCGAACGGGATGAAGCGCGTGCCGACGTAATAAAAATCGGCCTGCCCGTAGAAATCCGTACCGCCCGTTCCGAGCCCTTTGTCGTCATCGGCGGTGGGTAGTTTCACACGCGCAGTCAGATCGAGATGCACCGGTCCGAGGGTCGGCCCCAACATGCGGGTCGCCCCGAGCATGATGTCGCCGAGCCCCGACTCGGATCGCGCGTCGGGACGCGCAGGATTGTTGATCACCGAGGGCGTGGACGAACTTCCGCCCGCCCCGGGAAGCCCTGGAACGACGCCGCCCAAACCGCCGCCGCTTCCGCCCGAGCCACCACCGGCGCTGCCGCCGGCACCGACCGCATCGGCAGGGCCTTCGATTTTCAAATAAGGAACGCTCGCGCGCAGTATCCACTTTTCCACGTTAAACGTGAGCGTGAGCGGAGCAGAAAAAACCTCGGTATCCTCGGCAAATCCGTAGGAACCGCGGCTGTAATCGAACCCGACGCCGACCTGCACGCTGTTCGCGGGAGTCGTCGTCTCGGGAGTGGCCGTGGTCTCCGTCGTGTCAGTCTGGGCGACCAGGGTTCCGGCGAAGACTGCGACGCCGGCGACAGTGAGGCTGAATGTGCGAAAGAGAATCATAGGGGTGCTTCGTGATTGGGACTGTTGCGCCATCACTCACCCGGTCCGGCTCCCGCGAGGGAGCCGGAGAGGTGAATCGACGGAGCTGGACTACGGGTGGGTTAACGCTGCGCCGCGATTAGTTGCTGGCGCCAGCACTGCCGGACGTTGTGCCTGCGGCGGAACCGCTCGCATCCAATGCGCCGATACTGGCCTCGGCGTTGGCGACCGCCTGCGCATAGGCTTCGTAGTCGGCGGCCAGACGTTCGCGCGCCTCAGACCATTCCGCGACGGCGGCTTTGTGGGCGGCTTTCAAGCTGGCGCGCGCGGCTTTCTCTTTCTCGCGGGCCATCTCGATCGCTGCGTCGGCACGATCGCGGAGGTTACCCTCCACCCGGCGCGCGGTGCGTTGCAGACGGTCCACGGATTTCTCGGTCGCATCGATACGCGAATCGATCGTGTTGAGCACCGCAGTCCGCACTTCAAAACCGGTCTGGCGCAACTGCCCGGTGGTTTCCGCGGTGGACAATGAGGCGCTGATCGCACCGTGCGCCGCGCCGGAAACCGCCTGACCGCGGACCTGGCCATTTGCGGCCGCATTGCCGGCGGCACCGGCACCCGCTGTCACGTCGCTTTGCAGCGGACGGGCGGCGTTCACGTTGGCACCTGCGGTTGCCGCCGGATTCGCAGCGGCGTTAACCGCGCCGGAAACAGGACGAGTGGCCGCGTTCGCGGCGCCTTGGGTGGCCGCCGTGATGCCCGCGGAGGTGGCCGCTGCCGGGGGTGTCGCCGCCGGACGTTGGGCCGCAGCGTTTGCGCTGGCGGCCGCATTCGTGGCGGCGCCGGTCGCAGCGTTGACGGTGCTTCCAACTTGGGCCCAAGCGGCCGGCGCTAGAAGAGTGGCGAGGGAGAGAACAAGGAGCTGACGAGTGTTTTTGTTTTTCATGGTGGGTATGCCTTTCAGCACCTTCACCTAAACATCTCCCATGCCCTCACCCTGAAAGTCAGAGGCAGCCGTAACGCAACTAACCTGATTTTAGGCGCTTAACCTTTAATTTAGAAAATCGCTCCGGCGCCCAAATGCCGTGGAATGACTGCGATTTGCGACGCCATAAAAAATAATTTTGTGCGTTTTGCACGAAAACCGCCCCTCAACTCCACATCGCATTTAGGCTTTGCTGAACGGCAGGTCGCCGGCTTTCAGCGATCGTCCTAAATTTCTCTGCAAGCGCGCACACAGGGTAAGGAACAGCATCGCCGTCGTAAATGCATCGCCCTCTGCCGTATGCCGCTCGACCGGTGGGATGCCGCACTGCGCGCACACTTCGTCGAGCGACGGCGCGCGTTGTCCCGGATAGCCGGTTTTCGCAAACGCATCGACCGCCGTCATCGCCAGATTCGCCGTGTCCAGCAGTGGGTTCCTCAGCGCGATCCGATAGTGGCGCTTCAACGCCGCCGTGATCATTCCCGCGTCGAACGCCACGTGATGCCCGACGAGTACCGCACCTTCCAACTTCGGCAAAAGTTCCTGCAACACCTCCACCTCCGGCCGTCCCTTCGCCGTCGCGGCCGGAAGGATACCGTGAACCGACACCGCCGAAGTCAGCGCCGCCGCCGTTTGGTAAATGGTCCAGGTCGTCGACGTCGAAACCTGCAAACGCCCGCCCTTCACTTCGATCAACGCCAGCGAGAGCATCCGATCCTTCGCGAGATCGAAGCCGGTCGTCTCCGCGTCGAGCGCGACAAACCGCAGGTCGCTCAGCGGCGTTTTGTCCGCGACCGCCTTCGACGTGCCCGCGAGATAGGCTTCAATGAAGGGCTCTCGTTTTTTCCGGGTAAACCACCAGCTCATAGGCGCTTCGCCTCCGATTGAAATTCCAGCTTCACCGCCTGCTGCACCGTGCGCACGACGTCGAACACGTTGGCCAATTGCGCCCGCTCCAACTTCGTCAAACTCGCCGGATCGAGGTGCCGCCCCGAATCGCCGCGCCGCATCCCGTTCAAGGTCCGCAACCGCAGTAGGAAATCGTACGCCTCGCGCGCCAGCCCCGCCATCTCCGCGCGCTCCGGCGCCGTCCGTCGAAGTTCATCCCAGCGCCCACCCGTCGAGTGGCGGCGGTTGAGTTTATAGTGCAGCGAAAACAGCCGCGCCGCGTCGCGCAGCGGAGCCATGCCGCGCGACTTCAAATCGAACTCCTCGTCACCTCCGCCAAACGCCTCGACCACCAGGCGCCCGATGAAGTTGAGCGGTGGAATCGAATCGATGATCAACTCGGCCAGCCGGTGCTGAAGCGGCAGATTGCCGCCAACGCTTTCGTAGATTTTCTCGCGCAACCGATCGCACAACTCCCGCTCGCCCGCGACGAACCGCAGATCGAACAACACCGTCGCGCGCAACAGCCCGTCGCCATTCGTGAACGCGTTCACCTCCTCGATTTCCGCGATCCACTCGACGTCGGTCCGGCACCAGCGCGGATTCAACGCCATCACGCCGCCCTGACACCGCGCGAAGCCCGCCGCCACCAGCTTTTCGATGACCAGCGTCGCCATCCGCGTGAAAATCTCCCGCGCCCGCTCGTCCTCTTCGGCCGATCCGCTCGCCGCAAAAACCAGCGCGTTGTCCATGTCCGTCCGCAGGATCTGCTCGCGCCGTCCGTCGCTGCCGACCGACATCCACGCCCAGTCCACCTTCGGCAGCTTGACGCCTTCTTCTTCGAGCTGGTCGATCGCCAGCGTCAGCAGCCGCTGCACGAGTTCGTCGTAAAGCTCCGCGCAAATCTGCCCGAGGTAAATGGCCGACACGCCCGCTTCCAGATAGCTGCGCGCGATCGCCTCGATCTCGTCGCACAGCTCGTGGAAACGCGCGTCCGACTTCGCGAAACGGATCTCGCGCAACAACCCCGCCGGGTGATGCCCGCTCTGCGCCAGGAGGTCTTTGTGCGTGCAGACATCGAGCGCCTTCGTCTTCGGCGTGCCGTCTTCGGTCACGACCACTTGCCCGATGCGTTCGCGCAACATCGTGAGGATCGCCGCTGTCGCCGACGAGCGCGGCGAAACCGTGTAGACCGGCTTCGCCATGATCCGCGAGACCGGCAGCGTCTTGTCCATCCCGTCCACAATCACATGCTTCACCAGCGTATTGCTCGTCACGATACCGAGCGGCCGGCGCTCGTCGTCCACCACGAGAATCGACGGCAGGCGTTTGCTCGACATCAACGTCGCCGCCTCCTGCACCGTCGCGTTCTGCGGGCACACCAGCAACCGCTCCAGCGGACGCGGCTGCACGATCTGCGCGCCGTCGAGGTGCGCTTGAAGAATGTTTTTCGCCCGTCCCGCCACGCTCGATTCGGTCGGCTCCGAATACTCGATCTGGCTGCCCACGCGCACCGCCCAGAACATGTGCCGCCGCGCATAGTTTCGCGCCGCGTCATTCTGCTCGAGCAGCGGTTTGAATTTCGCCCACGGCAGACCGTAGAACAAACTGTCCTCCACCGACTGCGCCGTGACGCGAAACGGCTCGCCGCGCATGAGCGCGCTCAGCCCGAGCACATCGCCGACATCGCGCACATCCACGCGCTCCGTGCGGCCCTCGTTGCTCCAGACATATTCAACCCGGCCCTGCGCAAGAAAAAGCACTTCGTCGCCGGGGCGGTCGCCTTGTTTCCACACCGTGTCGCCGGAGGGCACCACCCAGACTGCGGCCTCTGCAGCGAGCGCAATCACCTCGTTTTCGCGAAGCATGGAAAAGGGCGGGAAACGCCGCAGCGCGTCGGCGATGCGGTCGGGGATGACGTTGCGGTTGGGCACCATGGGATTTTGCGTGCGTCCTGTGTAGCGCC
>CAMLSH010000106.1 GCA_946482625.1 uncultured Opitutaceae bacterium | reverse complement strand
ACGGGCGTCTGCTGGCCGTGCTGGACGGCGTTGAGATCGAACGGGTGGCCAGCGCCGTCGAGCATCTCGAGCTGCTCTTTGACCTGCTCGAAGGTGTAGTCGTCGAGTTTTTCGCGGACGAGGGGATCGTTGAGATCGGCGACGTTGACGGGGGCTTGGAATTTACCGCCGGGGACGCGTTCGAAGAGGTGAACTTCCTTGGTGCGGCGGTCGAAAACGCCTTTGAAGGACGGGCCGTTGCCGAGAGGCCAGATGACCGGGGACGATTGAAGGCCGAGGACGCTCTCCAGTTCGTCGAGCAGCGCGATGGGATTCATCGTGGGCCGGTCGCACTTGTTCATGAACGTGAAGATCGGGACGCCACGGCGGCGGCAGACCTCGAAGAGCTTGCGCGTCTGGGTTTCGACGCCTTTGGCGGCGTCGATGACCATGAGGGCGGCGTCGACGGCGGTGAGAACGCGGTAAGTGTCTTCGGAGAAATCCTTGTGGCCGGGGGTGTCGAGGAGGTTAACGGCGCAACCGTTGTAATCGAATTGGAGAACGGTGGAGCTGATCGAGATGCCGCGCTGCTTTTCGAGCTCCATCCAGTCTGAGGCGGTGGCGCGCTGGTTTTTGCGGTCTTTAACGGCACCGGCGAGATGGATGGCGTTGCCGTAGAGAAGGAACTTCTCGGTCAGCGTCGTCTTGCCCGCGTCAGGGTGGGAGATGATGGCAAAGGTGCGGCGGCGGGCGATTTCGGCGGCGGGCGACATGGGAAAAGAGGGCGAACGTACCGGGGGAAACGGGACGCACGACTAAATTTTTCGCGTGAATGCCGATCGGCGGCGTGCGCTCTTTGCAGGTGGGTGTGCTGAGCGATTTCGGACGAGGCGCGCGGCGCCCGTTCCTGAAGGATATCGAGACGGGATTTAGGGGATGATCCTTACTGCAATTTAACAGCGAAAAATATTAAGGTTTTCCCTGAAACGCCCGTAGATTTCTGAGAAGGTTTATGCTACATAATTTCGCAGTTACCCACCCCCTTATGGTTATCGCAATTGCAGTATTTGCGGCTTTCTACTTCACCGGCGTCTACTTGCTCGTTTCGTCGCTCTCCCAAAAACCCGAGTGGTATGAGGATGAGAATGGCGATTTGCATCACATGCCGGATGCGGATGTCGCGCATCATTGAGATTTAGCTTCTCCGGCTGGCGCGGGATGTGATGATGCGAGGCGATGCCCGCTTCGCTTAAGCTCAAACCCAACGTAAAAGCTCGCGTGCTCACGGGACACCCGTGGGTTTTCGCCAACGAAGTGGAGGAACTGCTCTCGCCGGAACACGATGGCGAAGTGGTCGAATGCCGGGATCGTGCAGGGCGGTTTCTGGGAAGCGGGATTTACAACAGCAGGTCGCAGATCTGCTGGCGGCGGTTGAGTCGCGAAGCGGTTCAGTTGGACGAGGCTTATCTGCGCGGGGCGATTGGGCGGGCGCTGGCGCGGCGTGGTCCTGGTGCGGCGACGAGGCGGCTGGTTTGGTCCGAATCGGACGACTTGCCGGGAATCGTGGTCGATCAGTTTGGCGAAACGCTTGTGGCGCAGATTCAGACCCTCGCCATGGAGAAACGTCGCGAGGTGATCGGGCGGTTGCTCATGGAGCTGGTGAAGCCGACGGAGATCATTTTTCGCAACGATGCGCCGATCCGCCGTCTCGAAGGACTCGTGCAGGAAGTTTCGACGCTCAGTGGCAAAGCATGGGAGCCGCGTTGGGTGAAGATCGACGGATTTGAGTACTGGCTCGATCTGCAGCATGGGCAGAAAACGGGATTTTACCTCGATCAACGCACGCAGCACGTCGTGGTTTCGCGTTACGCGGCGGGTCGGCGGGTGCTCGATGCGTTCTGTAATCAAGGGCCGTTTGCGTTGCACTGCGCGAAGGCGGGTGCGGCCAGCGTGCTGGGACTCGACAGCGCGGAAGACGCGATTGCCCAAGCGAAACGCAACGCCGAGCGAGCTGGCGTGAAAGCAGATTTCGCGGTGGCCAACGTTTTCGATTTTTTCAACGCGCCCGAACGCGGTGACGATACGTGGGACCTGATCGTGCTCGATCCGCCGCCGTTCGCGAAATCGAAGAGCGCGCTCGAAGGGGCGTTGCGTGGGTACAAGGAAATCAATCTGCGCGCGATGCAGCGGCTGACGCCGGGAGGGATCTTGGCGACGTATACGTGCTCTCATCATATGCAGGACGCTCAGTTGCGCGACGTGCTGGCCGAAGCGGCTGCCGATGCGAAACGGCGTGTGCAGGTCATGCAGTTTTGTCACCAGCCGCCGGACCATCCGGTGCTCGTGACGATGCCGGAGAGCGAATATCTGCGCGGGTACATTCTTCGCGTGGAGTGAGGAGCGCGTTGAAGAAAATGCCGCGGAAACGTTTCGCACGTCGGGATTGCGGAAAATCGGCATTGGGCCAGCTGTAAGGGTTTCGTTCCATGCCCGAACTCGCCTACGAAACGATCCGCGCCTCGCTCGCCTCGCAACCGCTCTTTGAAGACAAAACCTGGCAGCTCTCGCCCACGGCCTGGCCGTTGACGGCCGAGCAGCTGGCCCAGCTCGAAGCCATCGGCGCGGCGTGCATGGAGTATCACCAGGCGCTGGAGACGCTTTATCTGCGCTCAGTCGCGGGGAAAAACCTGCTGCGCAACAAGCCGCTGCTCGCGCCGTGGGTGGCGGATTATCTCGATCGGGGAAAGCCGGCGGTGCTCGTACAGCACGCGCGCGATCCGAAGAACCGCGGAGCGTTTCCTACTGTGCTCCGGCCCGATCTACTGCTGACGGATGAGGGTTTTGTGATGACCGAGCTCGATTCGGTCCCGGGAGGCATCGGGCTCACGGCGTTTTTGAACCGGCTCTACGGTGGCGCCAAGGATGTCACCGATCCGTCGATACTGGGCGTCGGCGACGCGATGATCCGGGGCTTTTATGACTCACTCGCGGCGCTGCGCTCGGATGTGCGGAATCCGTTGATCGCGCTCGTGGTGAGCGATGAGGCGGCGACGTACCGCCCGGAGATGCACTGGCTCGCGGAGCAACTGCAGCGACTCGGCAAGCGGGTGTTTTGCCTCGATCCTGAGGATATTTTTCCGCTGGGCAGTTCGTTGTGCTTCGACGTCGAAGGAAACCCCGAGAAGATCGATATCATCTACCGCTTTTTCGAGCTCTTCGATCTGGCGAACATCCGCACCGCGAATTTCTTCTTCGAAGCCTGGCAGGCGGGTGAGGTCGTGATCGCGCCGCCGATGCGGCATTTCCAAGAGGAGAAGCTCGGACTCGCGCTTTTTCATCATCACCTGCTGGCAGATTTTTGGGCGGAGACGCTCAGCGGACGTTCTTTGAAATTGCTCAAGCAACTCATCCCGCCGTCGTGGGTCGTCGATCCGGCGCCGCTGCCGCCGGGAGCGTTGCTCGATGGCCCGCGCGTGGGTGGAAGGGCGTTGACGAACTGGGCGCAGCTCGGCGGTGCGTCGCAGAAGGAGCGCGATCTCATCATCAAGATAAGCGGGTTTCACGAGACGGCGTGGGGAGCGCGCAGCGTGGTGCTCGGCAGCGATTGCTCGCGCGAAGAGTGGCAGACGGGTGTGGACATCGCGATCAAGGATGCTCCGACAAATCTGCATATTTTGCAGGAGTACAAAAAACCGCGCCGCGTGAAGCACAGCGTCTTTGATCGCGAGCAACAGGTGCGTGAAGTGGACGGGCGACTACGTCTTTGCCCCTACTATTTTAATCTCGGTGGCAAAGCCGTGTTGAGCGGTGCGCTCGCGACGTTTTGTCCGCCGGATAAAAAAATTATCCACGGCATGCAGGACGCGGCGCTGCTGCCGTGCGCTATTGTTGGGTGAAAGATGTTAAGGGGCTGGGAAAATTTTCAGTTGAAAATTTTCTGAAGCGGGGACTCTCTGCGGCTCACTTTGTTTAGGAGACCCCGGGGCGCCGGGGTGAGATTAGAGCACGATCCGCTCTTAAAGCCTTCGAACCTGATGCGTTTAACACCGCCGTAGGGAAAACAGGAGCCGTCCGCGGTCACTCGCGGGGGGAACTTGCAGACTTATGGAGGCGTTGGGCGTGGAACCCAAACAGCTCCCTCCAATGTCATCTACCACCACCGACAATACCGTTAGTTCTGATTTCGTGCCGCGGGGTTTCTCGTCGGCTCACCGGCTCTTCCCGGCCTCGCGTCGCGTGTACGTGCCGGGTTCGCGTCCTGATCTGCTCGTGCCGATGCGCGAGATCGTGCTTTCACCGACACGCCTACCGAACGGCACCGAGGTGCCCAACGAACCAATACGCGTCTACGACACATCGGGTCCGTGGGGCGACGCAGCGTTTCACGGCGATCCAGCCCTCGGGCTGCCGGCGCTACGCGCGAAATGGATTCAAGAACGCGGGGACGTAGAGCTGACGGCCGGGCGCGCGGTGCAGCCGTTGGACGATGGATATCTTTCAGAAACGCACCGCGCACAGGCGGAGGCGGAAGGGCGGCGGAATCCGATCAAGTTTTTTGATCGTGCGCAGCGAACCGTTCTTCGCGCGAAACCCGGGCGCGTGGTAACACAGCTCGCTTATGCGCGCGCTGGCGTGATTACGCCGGAGATGGAATTCATCGCGATTCGCGAGAACATGAAACTCCAGCGCGCCCGCGATCTCTTGGAGATGACGGCGGAGGGGCCGCGTAATTCGCTCTGGCGGCAGCACGGTGGGAATCCGCTGGGTGCTTCAATCCCGCGCGAGATCACGCCGGAGTTTGTTCGCGATGAAGTCGCGCGGGGGCGCGCGATCATCCCGGCGAACGTCAATCACCCGGAGCTGGAGCCGATGATCATCGGCCGGAATTTCCTCGTGAAGATCAACACGAACATTGGCAACTCCGCCGTCGCGTCGTCGATCGACGAAGAGGTGGAGAAGATGCGTTGGTCGATAAAATGGGGCGGCGACACGCTGATGGATCTCTCGACGGGAAAAAACATCCATCAGACGCGCGAGTGGATTATGCGGAATTGCCCGGTGCCGGTCGGCACGGTGCCGATTTATCAGGCGCTGGAAAAAGCCGGCGGACGTCCCGAGGCGCTCACGTGGGAGATTTTTCGCGACACGCTTATCGAGCAGGCGGAGCAGGGGGTGGACTATTTCACGATCCATGCCGGCGTGCTGCTGCGTTACATCCCGCTCACGGCGCGGCGAATGACGGGGATCGTTTCGCGTGGCGGTTCGATCATGGCAAAGTGGTGCCTCTCGCACCACCGGGAGAATTTTCTCTACACTCACTGGGACGACATCTGCGACATCATGGCCGCGTACGACGTGTCGTTCTCCATCGGCGACGGATTGCGGCCCGGCTCGATCGCCGATGCGAACGACGACGCGCAGTTCGGCGAGTTGCGCACGCAGGGTGAACTGACGGAGCGCGCGTGGCAGCGGGGCGTGCAGGTCATGAACGAAGGGCCCGGTCATGTGCCCATGCACATGATACCGGAAAACATGGAGAAGCAGCTGGCGTGGTGTCGCGAGGCGCCGTTTTACACGCTCGGGCCGCTGACGACGGACATTGCTCCCGGCTACGATCACATCACGAGTGCGATTGGCGCGGCCATGATCGGCTGGCATGGCACTGCGATGCTTTGCTACGTGACACCGAAGGAGCATCTCGGCCTGCCGGACAAAGACGATGTGCGCGCCGGAGTGATCGCCTACAAAATCGCCGCGCATGCGGCAGATCTGGCGAAAGGGCACCCGGCTTCTCAATACCGCGACAACGCCCTGTCGAAGGCGCGCTTCGAGTTTCGCTGGGAGGATCAGTTCAACCTTGCGCTCGATCCGGAGAAGGCGCGCGAGTTTCACGATGCGACGTTGCCGCAGGACAGCGCGAAGACGGCGCACTTCTGCTCCATGTGCGGGCCGCAGTTTTGCTCGATGAAAATCACCGAAGACGTCCGCCGCTATGCGGAGGAGCACGGCATGGATGGACAGGCGGCGTTGCAGGCCGGATTGGAGGCAAAGGCTGACGAGTTTCGCGAAGCTGGCGGCGAACTCTACGCCGCGGAGGACGTGAAATGAGCGAACGTCAGGCAATGGTGGATACCATTCAGGTATTTGTGAACGACCAGCAGCACGAGGTGCCGGGCGCGACGGTGCTGGCGTCATTGCTCGGCGAGCTCGGGCTGGCTGAGCGCAGGGGCGTGGCGGTGGCGCATAACGGCGTTGTGGTGCCAAGAAAGAATTGGATCACGTGCCAGTTGACCGCGGGGGATCGGGTGATTGTCATCCAGGCGACGCAAGGCGGTTGAGGTGGGTCTGCGGGCGCAAAGGCTGATAAAAAATTTCACCATGAAACTAATCGTGATTTCTCCGGAGGGCGATGAAGCGCGGGAAGTGCCCGTGCTCATGGCGATGTTGGCGGCGGGGCTGGAGCGTTATCATGTTCGTAAACCTAACTGGTCCCGGGAAAAACTGGCGGATTGGCTTGGCAAGCTGCCCGAGCGCTGGCGGTCGCGGCTGGTGCTGCATCAGCACCACGAACTCGTCGACGAACTCAAGCTGGGCGGTCGGCATTGGCGCGACGATGGCACGGCGCTGTTGGAGCCGCCGGCGGTGTCGATGGCGCCTTTCCACGGACTGGACCGCATCGGGCCGCACGGGGTGGCGAGCCGTTCGTGTCATGACCTAGCGACGTTGCGGGCGTCGCTGGGACGTTATGATTCGGTGCTGCTGGGGCCGGTCTTTCCCTCGATCTCCAAGCAGGGTCACGGTCCCAACGGCATGCTCAGTCTGAACGAACTTTATCACCTGCTGCGGCATCGTACGCCGACTCAAAAACACACGCAGGTCATCGCGCTGGGCGGGCTCACGGCGGCGAATGCGCCGCGTTGCCGCAACTTCGGTTTCGACGGTGTGGCGACGCTAGGGGCGATCTGGCAATCGCCCGATCCGGTGCGTGCGTTCACCGAAATCCAATCAGCCATCGCTTACCATGCCACTTGATCCTTCCCAGCGTCATCCGTTGATGTGTCTCACGCGGGACGGCATCGAAATCTCCCATCTTGAGCAGGCGGTGCAATTGTTGATGGCGGGCGCTCGCTGGATTCAGGTGCGCATGAAACGGGCGAGTGCGCAGGAGCGACTGCACACGGCTGGATTGATCGCGTCGTTGTGCCGCCAATACGACGCGGTTTGCATCGTGAACGACGATGTCGATGTGGCCGTCGCGGCGAACGCGCACGGCGTGCACCTTGGGAAGACCGATGGGCTGTGGAGCGAAGCTCGCAGGGCGATGGGGCGCGACATGATTCTTGGCGGGACGATCAACGACGAGAAGGACGCGCGCCGGGCGATCCGGGCAAACTGCCTGGACTATGTCGGAATCGGCCCGTGGCGCTTCACGACGACGAAAGAAAATCTCGCGCCCGTGCTTGGCCCACGGGGCGTGGCGGCGCTGGTGGCGCAGCTCGACGGTCTGCCGGCGTGGGCGATTGGCGGTATCATGGCGGGCGATCTACCGGAAGTACGCGCGAGCGGAGCGATGGGGGCGGCAGTGACGTCGGCGCTCTATGGCCCCGGACCCATCCAGGACAACTTCCAAAACTTAAACGCGGCCTGGCAGCAGGCTTTGAAGACATGACCCCATTCATCACCCAGCCTCTTGTGATTGCAGGTGTGGAATTTTCCTCACGGCTGTTTCTCGGCACAGGTAAATATAGCTCGGGAGCGACGATGTCCCGGAGCATCGCCGCGTCCGGTTCCCAGCTGGTGACGGTGGCGTTGCGACGCGTGCGTACCGATGGAGCGGTTGACGACATCCTCACCCACATCGACCGCGATCAGTGTCGCCTGTTGCCGAATACTTCGGGCGTGCGAGACGCCAAGGAAGCGGTGCTCGCGGCAGAGCTTGCGCGCGAGGCGATGGAGACGCACTGGGTGAAACTCGAAATCCATCCTGATCCGAAATACCTGATGCCCGATCCCGTGGAAACGTTGCTCGCCACGCGTGAGCTGGTGAAACGCGGTTTCATGGTGCTGCCGTACGTCCACGCCGATCCGGTGTTGTGCAAGCGGCTCGAAGAAGCCGGAGCAGCGGCAGTGATGCCGCTCGGCGCGCCCATCGGTAGCAACCGTGGCTTGGAGTCGCGGGCGTTTTTGGAAATCATCATCGCGCAGGCGCGTGTGCCGGTTGTGATCGATGCCGGACTCGGCGCGCCCTCGCATGCGGCTGCGGCGTTGGAGATGGGGGCGGACGCGGTGCTTGTGAATACGGCGATCGCAGCGGCGGCCGATCCGGTGGCGATGGGCTTGGCGTTCAAGCTGGCGGTACAAGCGGGACGGCTTGGGTATGAGGCCGGTTTGGCGGCGCGCGGAGCGGAGTTGAAGGCGGAGGCGACTTCACCGCTGACGGCGTTTTTGGCGGAGGCCGGAGTCGGAGGCGGAAACGGAAGATAGGTCCTATGGGACTTATGAGATCTATAGGACCTATGAAAAGACGCTGAGATGAACACGTTTTACGAGAGCTGGAAGCGTCACGATTTCGCTGCGACCGGAGGGTCGATTCGCGCCAAGACGGCCGCCGATGTGCGGCGGGCGCTCGGGCGCGTTCGCGCCGGGCTGACGCTCGATGATTTGCAGGCGTTGCTCTCGCCGGCGGCGCGGCCGTTTCTGGAGGAAATGGCGCAGCTCAGTCATCGGCTGACGGTCGAACGCTTTGGCCGCACGATGCAGCTCTATGCGCCGATGTATCTTTCGAATGTGTGTGCGAACGTCTGCACGTACTGCGGCTTCAGCGCGCAAAATCGAATCCCGCGAAAAGTGCTGAGCGATGCGGAGATCATCGCGGACGCTGAGGTTTTGAAGGCGCATGGTTTTGACCACATCCTGCTAGTCACCGGCGAGTCGGGTCGCGTGGGGCGCGCTTATCTGGCGAACGCCTTGCGCATTCTGCGCGAACGTTTTTCCAGCTTGTCCCTCGAAGTG
Organism: uncultured Opitutaceae bacterium; assembly: GCA_946482625.1. The sequence continues at coordinate 431 of CAMLSH010000106.1, read as the reverse complement.
CAGCCGCTCGACCAAGACGACTATAGGGCGCTCGTGGAAGAAGGGTTGAGCGCGGTGCTGGTGTACCAAGAAACCTACGATCCCGCGGTGTATCCGAAGCACCACCTGAGTGGACCAAAGGCGGACATCGCTTACAGGCTGGAGACGCCGGACCGGTTGGGGCGTGCGGGCGTGAAAAAAATCGGGCTGGGCGCGCTCTTCGGTTTGAGCGACTGGCGGACCGATGCGTGGTTCGTGGGACTGCATCTTCGTTATCTGGAGAAAACGTATTGGCAGACACGGTACAGCCTCTCGTTCCCGCGTCTGCGTCCGCACGAGGGTGGGGATATCGCGGTGACGCCGTTCGACGAACGCGATCTGGTGCAGACGGTGTGTGCGTTCCGTCTATTCAGCCAAGAGGTGGAATTGTCGCTCTCGACGCGGGAATGCGC
>CAMLSH010000105.1 GCA_946482625.1 uncultured Opitutaceae bacterium | reverse complement strand
CATACAGCCCGCGCCCGTGGATCTTCGAATTCCGCACTTCCGCCCACGGCGTGGTTGTCGCTTTCCGCCGTGACACCGCGCGGCTCGCGCCCTCTTTTTTCACAACCCGGTCCGTCTTCATAGGTTTCGGCGCACGCATATCAGGCGACCTCCAATCCCACGGGACAATGATCGCTGCCCATCACCTCGGGGCTAATCCACGCGCGTTTCAACGCCGGTTTCAATTTCTCGCTCGCGACGAAATAATCGACGCGCCACCCGATGTTCCGCGCCCGGCAGTTCATCATCTGACTCCACCAGGTATAGTGATCGGGTCCTTTCTCGAACTCGCGGAACGTATCCACAAACCCGCTCGCCAGCAGCGTCGAAAAATTCGCCCGCTCCTCGTCCGTGAACCCCGCGTTGCGCCGGTTGCTCTTGGGGTTTTTCAAATCGATGTCCTGGTGCGCCACGTTGAGGTCGCCGCAAAAAATCACCGGCCTCTTCTTCTCCAGCTTCTTCAGATACGCGAGAAACGCCGGGTCCCACTCCTTCGTGCGGTACTCCAGCCGCGTCAGTCCGCGCTGCGAATTCGGTTGGTAAACGTTCACGAGATAAAAGTCCGCAAACTCCGCCGTGACCACGCGCCCTTCCTGATCGTGCACCGGCAGGTTGATGCCCGTCGTGATGCTCTTCGGTTTCACCCGGCTGAAAATCACCGTGCCGCTGTAGCCCTTCTTCACCGCGCTGGCCCACGTCGTTTCGTATCCGGTCGCCCATGCCACATGCTGCACATCTCCCGGATGGCACTTCGTTTCCTGCAGGCAAATCACGTCGGCATCGACCGACGCCATGTAGTCGAGAAAGCCCTTTTTCAGCACCGCACGGATGCCGTTCACGTTCCAGGAAATCATCTTCATAAACCGCGATGCTCCATGGCCCGCCGCACAGTTTCAACACCGGCGTTGCCCCGCGCCCCGCGTTTCTCCACGTTCGCCGCTCCATGTCAGTTTTTCCTTCGCTTCCTCTCGGCCAATGCATCCCCGACGGTACCCCGCACGCCGTCTCCGCGAGCCTGCCCACGATGCGCGCGATCATCGGCTACGAGGAAAAAGACCCCGCCATCACGCAGCACCTCACGTCCGGTTACCCGCGGTTCGTGAAGCATCCCTTTCTCAAAAAAGTTGCCGCGCACATGCTCACGTCGCTCGGCCTGAGCGGTCAGCAGCTCTGGCCCACATCGTCCGTGCGCGCCTCCGAAGCTCTTCGCGTCTGGCTCGCCCCGATCGAGGCGACCATCGTCGAACACGAGCGCGTGAGCGGCGTCGCTTTCCCAGAAAACTCCGAGACCTTCGCCCGCGCCAAAACATTCCTCCAGCACACCGGCGCACTGCTCTCTTCGCGTGAGGCCGAAGACTACTTGATACGTGTCGGAGAACTCTCCTCCGCCCACCCGGAACCCACTTTTGAAGGTTACGCGCCTGGCCGCGTGAAAGGGGCAGTCGCCCGCTCGTTCCAACACGCCACAGCCGAAGATGTCTTCCTGGCCAACAGTGGCATGAATGCCGTTTATGCCACGTTCCGTGTCGCCCGAAACCTGCAACGTACCCGTGGCCGTAATCTGTGGATACAGCTCGGCTGGCTCTATCTCGACACCATCGCCATCCTCCAAAAGTTCACCGGTCAACCCGCGCGCGACTACCTCGTACAGCACGACGTCTTCGACCTCGCCGCCCTTCGCCAGCTGTTCGCCACCCGCGGCCACGAAATCGCCGGCCTCATCACCGAGGTGCCCACCAACCCACTCCTCCAGACCCCTGACCTCGTCGCCATCTACGAGCTCTGCAGGAGTCACGACGCGATCTTCATCGCCGACCCCACCATCGCCTCGCCGCTGAATATCGACATCCTGCCCCACACCGATGTCGCCGTGAACAGCCTCACCAAATACGCCGCCAGCGAGGGCGACGTCATCGCCGGTGCCGTCGTCGTGAATCCTCGCAGTCCCTGGGCTGCGGAGTTCCGCAACCTCCTTCCGGGCGAACTTGAACCTGTGTACAGCCGCGACCTCGGACGCCTCGCCGCCCAGATCGGAGACTTCGATCCGCTCATCGCGCAGATCAACCGCACCACTCCCGCCGTGGTCGAATTCCTTCGTCAGCATCCTCGCGTGAAAAAAGTCTGGTGGTCGCTGCATCCAGACTCTCGCGACAACTACCTGAAACTCGCCCGCTCGCCCGAGTCCATCGGCAGCATGATCAGTTTCACCGTGGAAAATCTCGCCGAATTCTACGACCGCCTGCGCCTGCCGAAAGGCCCGAGCTTCGGGATGAAAACGACGCTGATCTGCCCCTTCATTTACCTCGCGCACTACGACCTCGTCACGACCGAGACCGGCCGGGCCCAACTCGCCGCCGCGGGCCTCGATCCCGAACTATTGCGCCTCTCCGTCGGCCGCGAATCCGCCGAAGAAATCATCGCCGCCCTCGCCGAAGCCCTCGCGTAGAATTTCTACGCCTCCGAGGTGGAACGCGCACTCCGAGCGCGTTGTTCGAGTCAGCTTCACGTCGTTTCACGCGCGGTCCGGCGTGTTCTGCGATGTCGCAGGTAGCTAAACGCCGCCTCACCTGCGACGTCTCGAAAGCGTGCCGGGACGGCCCGCTCCACCCTGGATGCGAGGCTGGTCATCTGTTCCCCGCGCCGTTCGCGCCGCGTCCATTCGACGACCCGCCTCACGCTCTCACCGGCTCCCGAACTTTCCGCGCCTCGATCGCCTCGCACAGCTCCGTCTCGAACCGGTCCACGATCGCGTCCCACGTGATCGTCAGCGCCGTGGCCCGGGCCTCAGCCTGGATCGCCGGCCACTCCGCCCGCCGGAGCATCGCACCGCGGGCCGCCGCCACCAGCGCCTCCTTGTCCGCGAACGTCGCCGCGAAACCGTTTTGCCCGTCGCGCACATGCTGCCGCGTCGCCGCGTAATCGTACGCGACAACCACCAGGCCGCTCGCCATCGCCTCGGTGATCACGTTGCCAAACGTCTCCGTCACGCTCGCGAACAAAAACCCGTCCGCCGACGCATAGTGAGCCGCCAGTTCCTCGCCACGCCGCATCCCCGCGTAGTGAAACTGTGGATGCTTGGCCGCCAGCGCATCCTTCTCCGGCCCGTCGCCCACCAGCACAAATTTCGCCCGCGGCTCTACCGCCTGCATCGCTAGAAACGCCTCCACCGCTTCGCCGAGATTCTTCTCCGCCGCGATCCGTCCCACATAAATCATCACCGGATCGTCCGGCCCCGCCCCCCAGCTCGCCCGCAACGCCGCCGAGCGTTTCTCCGGCGAAAACAACTCCGCATCCACCCCGCGTGCCAGCGTCCGCAACCGCTCGAAACCTTCGCCCGCGAGCTGCGCACACATCTCGTCGGTCGGCGCCAACGTGCAAGCCGTCTGGTTGTGGAACCACCGCAGATAACGCAGCGCCAGATCGCGCCCGAAACGCAGTCCGTAATGTCCGCCATACTGGTGGAAATTCGTGTGGAAGCTCGATGTCACCGGCAGCTTCAGCCGCTTCGCCGCATTGAGCGCCGCCAATCCGAGTGGCCCTTCCGTCGCGACATGCACCAAATCCGGTTTCGTTTCCCGCCAGTGCTTGATCAAGGTCCCCTGCACCGGCAGCCCCATGCGCAGCGTTTTGTAGAACGGGATCGGCGCGCCCGGCACCAGCCATTGAGCCACTTCGTTTGCTCCATCGGCTCCGGCAGGCATCGCCACCGCGCCTTCGACTTCATCCTTCTGGCGCGGCCGCACCACTTCGACCCGATGACCGCGAGCGACCAATCCTCGGGTCAACCGACTCAACGTCATGGCCACGCCGTTGACTTCCGGCGGATAGGTTTCGGTGACGAGGGCTACGTTCACGGTGCGAGAAGAATGCCGCAAGTGGTGCGCCCCACGCCTCCATCTCGCAACGAAAATGCCCGCCTCCGCGTTACGTTTGCGTGACGCCTCCCGCTATCGCTGTGCTCAAAAAAAACGCCTCCCGCGCAAAACGGGAGGCGTCGTTAAGACAATGATCCGAAATCGTCGCCGCTTACTTCGTCGGCGCGGGCGCGGGTGCGGATTCCGGAGCAGGAGCTGGCAACATCGCGGGGGCCGCTTCAGCCGCAGGCGGAGCTTTCACGTCGAGCAGCTCGACTTCGAAGATGAGCGTCGCTCCGGGAGGAATCGCGCCCTGACCGCGGTCGCCGTAACCCAGCGCCGGCGGGACATAGAGCTTAATCTTGCCGCCTTGGTTGATCTTCTGGAGCCCTTCGGTCCAGCCGGGGATCACCTGATTGAGCGGGAACTCGGCCGGCTCCACTGGCTGGCCAGGCTGGCGGGGTTCTAGCGAGGTGTCGAAGACCGTGCCGTTGACCAGCGTGCCGGTGTAGTGAACCTTCACGATGTCCGTGGGTTTCGGATACGCACCGGTGCCGGGCTTGAGGATCTCGTAAATCACGCCGCTCGGGAGAACGACAACGCCGGGCTTGGCCTTCACTTCGGTGAGCAGCTTCTCGGCTTCGACCGCAGCCTCTTGCTTGAGCTTGCCGACATACGCTTCCTGCTTCGAGCGGAGGAGCTTGTCGACTTCGGGTCCGATCACCTGGAGATCGTAGGGAGATTCTTTGCCGTCGCGGGCGAGCAACATGCCCTTGATGAGCGAGTCCACTTCCGCCTGCGTGAAACCCAGTTCGGCCAGACCGTTGCTCTTGCCGATATACCAGCCGTAGGCCTCGAGCGCCTGCGCGGGGGTAAACTGAGGCGCCGGCTCCGTAGCGGGGACCGCCGGAGCGGCGGGTGCGGCGGGAGGGGTCTGCGCGCCGGCCACGGCTGCGCCGAGTACGAGAGCGGAGGTAATAAGGATGTGTTTCAATTTCATGGGTGGGAAGTGGTCTATGGAAAAGCACGCGGCACTTTTGTGCCGTGGAGTTTTCCTCGATGCCGTCGCCGCCGTCGCATGGCAAACACTTCCTAAAAGCCGCGTTGCACCCGTATCCAACGCACTCGCCCCTTGTCAGCGCCCGAGCACCCGCCTTCACTTTGCACTCCCATGAATCAAGACCAGTTTTGGACCAGCCAGGACGGCCAGATCCTCACCGTGCGTCCGAAGGACGACAACTCCGTTTCCCTCACCCTCGCCTTCTGGCCGCGGCACCCCGCCGAGTTCGAGCTCATGAAGGCCTTGCTGGGACATCTTGATTTCACGGAGCGCAGCACGCTCGCCCGCATCGGCATCGAGATGCTCGTCCACGGCAAACCCACCGTCGACGGCAACCGCCTCATCCTGGAAGCCGAGGCGTTCATCTTCGACACGAGTTTCCCCAACGCCCCGTACTGGAAAAAACTCCTGCGCTCCGGCACGCCCGTCGGACGCCTCTTCTACGCGCCGGAATCCGCCAAGCTCTCCACCGCCGAGATCTGGGACGCCATCAAGTCCAACCTCCTCAAGCTGCCCAACACCATCAGCATCGATCGTGAGGGCCGCGTCTTCCTCACGCCCCACCAAGTCCGCTACACGCTCAACCCGAAGCTCCAGCGCCCAGCCTTCGAACGCATGGTCTCCGGCGTCGCCGGCCGCAACTACCTCGATAAAGTCCAGCTCCGCCACGAGACCGACCTCCTCACCATCCCGCCACGCTCGGGCATCCTTACCAGCTGCTCGCTGTATTTGAAGGAGCACTTCGTCCTCCTCAACCGCGGCGAGGGCAATTTCGGCATCCACACCAGCGCCGTGCTCCTCGATCCGATCAAGACTTTCGGCACGAACATCATGCTGGAGATCTACAACACCGGCGATCAGCCGGTCGTGAATCCCGTCGTCTCGGTCGAAGTTTTCCGCGCGCCCACGCCCTCCGACACGGAGTCGAAGACGCTTCACAAAAAACGCGCGCGCCTCCAGGCGACCGCCACGGAGATCTACAAGTGCCTCGACGAGAATCCCCCGAAGGATCCGCCGGAAGCCGCCCGGCCGAAAGCCCGCATCACGGTGAAAGGCGAGAGCTCCACGATGGAAAACTACTCCGTTTTCCTCAACGCCGGCCAGGCCGTCGACAGCGCCAGCATCAAAGCCCGCATCAACGCCCAAAGTTCATCCTGCGGCTTCCGCACCATGATCCAGGCGCTCGACGCCGCTCCCGAAGATGCCGACACGCTCGTCGCCGACTACTTCCCCAATCTCCTCGAAGAGATCGAGCTGCTGACGCGTCTCCCGCAGCTCAAACTCAAGCGCATCATCTTCCGCAAACCTTCGCGCACCCACGGCTTCTTCCTCTCCAACAACGCCCACGCGCGCCTGGAGACTTTCGACGCTGTCGGTCTCGACGTCTACTGGCTCAACGAGCCGATGAACGAGCTCTACCTCCACACGTACAAGAAGGAGCACGGCTTCTTCGTGCGCGACGAGCAGGTCCGGAAATTCCGCGAATCCACCATCCTCGCCTTCTACGGCTCCGCCGTCGGTCTCGACCAAGCGGATACCGATCGCATCTCCCAGCTCATCGAGAAACTCACCGGCTTCATCGGCCGCGATGTCGGCGTGCTCACCGGCGGCGGCGGCGGCGTCATGCGCCTCGCCACCGACCAAGCGCGCGGCAAAGGCGCCATGACCGGCGCCTGCTTCCTCGAACTCGAAGCCCAGCCACCCGAGCTCGGCGTGGACTTCTTCAACACCTTCCAAGAGACCGGCCGCCACAACCGTCAAAAGTGGTTCGAGATCGCCGACTTTTGCATCTTCAACGTCGGCGGCATGGGCACGCTCGAAGAGATCGGCATCGAGCTCTGCAACCTCAAACTCGGCATCCGCCCGCGCGTGCCGTACGTCTTCTACAACGCCCGTTTCTGGAACGATCTTAAAAAGCAGATCCGCGAGATGATCCGCACCAAACGCGCCCCGTCCTGGATGGCCGACTACATCCTCTTCACCGACGACCCCGACGAAGTCGTCGCCTTCTACCGCAAGAGCCTGAAGGTCCTCTAAAACCCGTTTGGGATGCGCCGGGAGTGCGCATTTTTCCGCGTTCCATGAGCGGGTCACCCCGGTCGCGAGGAGCTCAAGTTCTCGCGCCGGTCAGCGGCCTACTCTTCCGCATCCGCCGCCTCGCGCGCATCCGAAACCACCCGTCCATCCTCCGCGATTTTCAACTCTCGGCGTCCTTCGAATCCCCGCATCTCGAAACGGTAAACGGTCCTCCCTCTCTCGGATCGCCTGTCGATATCGACAATCTCCTTTTCATCAACGAGTCGCCGGATCGTTTTCTGCACCGCCGCAGGCGTATCGCCGATCTGCGTACCCATGAAATCAAGACGCGCCCGCGCTTCGTCCTCGGTTTTTCCTTCGTCGCGCACGACAGCGCCGTCTTCATCAATGTACACATAGGCATTTCGACCGCGTTCTTTGAACTCCACCTCGTAAACCGCTTTTCCGTTCCACGTCTCGCGATCGATATCCACAATCTCGCGACCGGCCGCCTGCACCTTCGCCGTTTTCCCGACATCCCGGGGAAGCTCCTCCAACGTCAACGATCGGCTCGAGTCAGCGTTCGCATAAAGTTCTGGAGTGATCGGCGCCAATGAGCCGCTCGGCGTCATCGATGGCACGGGGTCCCGGATAATCTTCCCGTCCCCTGCGATCTTCAAACGCGGATTCGGCGCGTTATTTTTTTCGATCTCCGCGAAATAAACTTCGCGCCCGCCAACTGTCTCGCGTGTGACTCGTTTCAACCGCTCATCTCCACGCCACTCGTCGACCGTACGTCTGACCGCCTCAGGCAAATCGTGGGGCTGGATCTGTTCGTCGGCCTGCGCAACGACGGCCAACAACAGCACAGGAAATAGCATCTTAGTCTTCGCATTCATGCCGGGAACCAACACCCATTCCACCGCGCCAACAATGGGAGCAATCCCCGCCTTTTCCCACAGACAAGCCCCTGATGGCCGAGCCATTTCTTACGATCCGAAATTATCGTCCGGTCGCCCGCGCATCCTCCCTCCCTGCAAATCGTCAATCCCGCGTTCCCCAACCTAAACCGCCACTGCAATGCGCCCGCTTCACACGTCTCTCATCCTCGCCGCCGCCTTCACATTGTTGGCCCCACTTCACGCCTCGAACGTTGGTCGCCATTTTCCCTCCGAAAAGAAAACCTACACCGATAAAGTCACCGGCCTGACCGTCACCGCGCTCACCAGCGATCCCGCCTCCAGCGAGGCCAAGCCCTACCAGACGCACACCACGTGGACCGCCGACGGCCAGTGGATCATCTTCCGCGCCGACAAAGCCGGCAGCGGCTCTCAGGCCTTCCTCGTCCACGAGAAAAACGGCGACATCATCCAGCTCACCGACGGCCCCACCACCAACACCGGCTCGCTCAACCTCTCCCGCAAGACCAACACGCTTTACTACATGCGCGGCGGCCCTCAACGCCGCGCCCCGGATGCTCCCGCCGACGCGCCCGTTCCGCCTTCCACGCCGCGAGAACTCGTCGAACTCCGCCTCGATCCCCTCATCTCCGACGCCCTCGCCGGTAAATCCAAAGACGCCTCCGCCTACGAACGCGTTGTCGCCGTCCTCCCCACCGAACTCCGCGACTCCGGCGGCTTCGCCCTCGATGCCGACGAATCCCGTGCCTACTGGGGCGTAGCCACCGGACCAGAGCGCCCACGTGCCCAACAACCCACTACACGCACAACGACTCCGCCCGCCGGCGTCACCGGCGCGCCCAACACCGTCGGCGGCCGGGTCCTCGACCAGCAAAATACCGACCCCGCCCAATCCCGTGAAGCTTCTCGCAAGCGCTTCGAAGAAAACGGCAAAGGCCCCGGCGGCATCCGCTCCATCGATCTGAAAACCGGCGAAATCAAAACCGTCATCGACGTCGAATTCCGCATGGGCCACGTCCAGACGAATCCCTGGGTCTCCGGCGAAATCATCTACTGCCACGAGACCACCGGCGACGCCCCGCAGCGCATGTGGGTCGTTAACGCCGACGGCACCGGCAACCGCCCACTCTACATCGAGACGCCCGACGAGTGGATCACCCACGAAACCGTCGCGACCAAAGACGAGGTCATGTTCAACATCATGGGCCATCTCCCTTACCTTCGCGAACGCCCCACCGGCGTCGCCGTGATCAATCTTCGCACGAACCAGATGAAACTCCTCGGCCAGATGGAAGAAGACACCGGCCGCGGCGGCACCGGCGGCTTCTGGCACTGCAACGGTTCCTCCGACGGCAAGTGGGCTGTCGCCGATAATTTCGGCGGCGACATCTACCTCATCGACCGTCGCAACGGCGAAATGACCAAACTCACCACCGATCACAAAATGCGCCCCGATCATACGCACCCGATCATCAGCCCTGACGATAAACGCGTCCTCATCCAATCCGGCCATTTCACCGACGGCAAAACCCTCGACCTCCTCGTCGTCGACATCCCAG
>CAMLSH010000104.1 GCA_946482625.1 uncultured Opitutaceae bacterium | reverse complement strand
GGATGCCGAGGTTTTCCGCGAGGATACGGGCGTCGTCGCGAGAATGTTGCGACGAGATGGCCGAAGGCAGAGAAACGCCGATGACGTTTTCGGCGCCAAGTGCTTCGACGGCTAGGACGGCGACGAGTGCGGAGTCGATGCCGCCGGAGAGCGCAATGAGGGCGCGCTTGAAACCGCTCTTGTGCGCGTAGTCGCGGAGGCCGAGGACCAGCGCCGCGTGAATGTCGGCTGAGTGATCGAGCGCCGCGGGCGGCGGCGCAGTGACCAATGAACAATGACCAGTGACCAATGGCGGAGGCGGAAGCGGCGATGTCGAGGAGTGAGGAGGGGAAGACTGCTCAACGCTCAACGCTGAACTCTTAACGCTCAATGAGCCGGCGGGTCTGGGTTTCCCTTGGTCATTGGTCACTGGGCACTGGTCATTCGCGGCGTCGGTCGCGACGACGCGTAGTTCTTCCGCGAATGCTCCGAGTCGCGCTGTGATTTCACCCGCGGCGCTGGCGACGAGGGAACGGCCGTCGAAGACGAGTTCGTCGTTGCCGCCGATGGCGTTGACATAGACGAGCGGGCAGCGGAGCTGGCGGGCGGTGTCGCTGACGAGCTGTTCGCGGATCGCACCTTTGCCGTGATACCACGGGCTCGCAGAGAGGTTGACGACGAGATCGACACGCTCGGCGGCGAGCCAGGCGATCGGGTCGATTTCGTAGAGGCGGGCGGTGTCGATTTTCGGGTTTTTCCAGAGATCTTCGCAGATGGTGAGGCCGATGCGTTTACCGGCGAAGGTGACGATGCGGGGCTCGTGGGCGGCCTCGAAGTAACGGTCTTCATCGAAGACGTCGTAAGTCGGCAGCAGGCATTTGCGGCCGATGATCTGGATCTCGCCGTGCTGGCAAAACGCGGCGGCGTTGAAAAAGCGGCGGCCGGTGGGCGCGGGATTGGTTTCCACGAAGCCGATGATCGCGGGAATATCGCCGACCGCGGCGGCGATTTCGGTGAGCGATTCCTCGTTGTCGGCCACGAAGCGGCGCTTGAAGAGGAGGTCGCGCGGCGGATAGCCGCAGACGATCAGCTCCGGGAAGACCACCAGCTCCGCGCCTTGGCGGACGAGCGACTCGTAAGCGTCGAGGATTTTGCGGCGATTGCCGGCGAGATCGCCGACGGTGGGATTGAGCTGGGCCAGGCCGATACGCATAAGAAAAAAAGTTCGCGAGGAACGCCGTGAAGCGCAACTCCCCGCGCGCCCGGAGGCAAGACGCGCGAAGCGTCCGGCGATTCGCCGCTTGCCGAAGTGCGCGCGCAGTGGATTTTGCTGAATCGATGCATGTCTCGCTTCGCGCCCTCATTTCCCTTTTTTTCGCGACTGTCGTTTTTACTGCGCCTTGCCGGGCGGCACTCTCGCTTGCCGAAGCGTTTGCCGAGATCGAAAAGGCTAATCCTAGTGTGTTGATCAGCCGGGAAGCCGTGGCGCAGGCGTTAGCGGTGGCGGAGCAACAGCGCGCAGGGCTGCTTCCGCAAATCTCGCTCGATGCGCAGCAGCGTCGGTCGCAGTCGGTCCAGTTCTCCAACGGCGTGCCGTTCGAGCAATCGCCGCTGAATCGTTTCGACGGTAGACTCACCGGAAATGTTGCGCTGCTCAATCCGGCGCAGATCGCCGCGTACCGGGCTGCGCGAAAAGGAGCGGTCGTGGCTGAACTCGACCAGCAGCAAACCCTTCAGACCGTGCTCAGCGCGGTGGCGCAGACGTACTTTGGCCACATGCGCAATGTGCAGCGTATCGAAGTCCTCGATGCGAACATCCGGCGCGCGCGCGAGCTGCGCGACCTGGTGCAGAGGCAGCTCGACGCCGGTGTGGTCACGCAGATCGATGTGACTCGCGCCGAAGCGCAGCTGGCGATTACGGAGCAGGCGCGCATGCAGCAGGACACGACGGTTTATCAGAGCGAGCTGCAGCTGAAACGATTGCTCGATCTGGAGCTTGCCGCGCCGTTGGCGCTGGCGGGATTCGCGGTCGCGCGCGCCGACCAAGTGAACCTTGTCGCCGATGCGGAGAGGAGCGCGCTGGCCCGGCGGCCAGATTATTTGCGGGCGCTACAAGCGACGGAGCAGAACAAAGATCAGGTGCGGGCGGCCGGCTATCAGCGTTTCGGTGTGCTGAGCTTGGTCGGTGAATACGGTTACGCGACTTCGCGGGCATTCGACGGCCAGGAGAAGAACGCCTGGCTTGGCGGCGTCGCGTTGAACGTTCCCATTTTCGACGGGTTGCAAACTGGCGCCGATAAACGCGTGGCCATGGCGCAGCTCCGCGCCCAAGAGCTGCGCGTACGCGCGCTCGAGTTGCAGATCCCGGCGGAACTCCGCCTCGCGGCGCAGGACGCTCGTTCGCGTAACGCGCAGGTCACGGTGGCGGAACGCAGCCTGCGACTCGCCGAGGAGCAGTTGAGGCTCGCGCAGATCCGATTCGAAGGCGGCGCGGTGGATAATCGCGAAGTCATCGAGGCGCAGAACGCACTCGCGATCGCCAGCGACAGCCGGCTCGAGGCGGTTTATTTGTACAACCTGAGCCGGTTGGAGCTGGCCCGCGCAAAAGGCGACGTGCGCGCGATTTTGAGCGAGCGGGCGAATTGAACAGGGAAACACAGAACCATGGCCGTTGAACTTACCAAAGAAGAGGTGGAGCGAATCGTTCCCTCGGTGCAGAAATTCTTCCGCGAAGAGCTGGATCAGGATATCAGCGAGATGCGCGCGAAGTTTTTGTTGAGCTATTTTCTCAAGGAGATCGCGCCGTTCGCCTACAACAAGGGCGTCAAAGACGCGGAGGCATTTTTCCGCAACAAAGTGGAAGACCTGACGGCTACGTGCTTTGAGGACGGGCTCACTTACTGGCTCAAGAAACGCTCATGACCCAACTCATCCTCGCCTCCGCTTCGCCTCGTCGGAAACAATTACTCGCCGAACTGGGCCTGACGTTTGACGTCATCGTGGCCGACGTGACGGAGCACGAAGATCCGTCCACCGATCCGCGCGAGATGGTCACACACAACGCCGCGCTCAAGGCGGACTGGGTGTCGGCGCGTCATCCCGACGCGTATGTGCTCGGTGCCGACACGACGGTTTTCATCGACCAGCGCGTGCTCAACAAACCCGCCGATCTGGCCGAGGCGCGGGCGATGTTGAAAAAACTTTCCGGGCGCACGCACACCGTTTTCACGGGCGTGGCAGTGCGTCGCGCCTCGGATCGCGTGCGCATCGATGAAGGCGTGACGAGCGAGGTGACGTTCAAGGCCTTTGACGACGCGGTGATCGACGCTTACTTCAAACTTGTGAACCCTCTCGACAAAGCCGGCGCCTACGGAATCCAGGACGGACGCGATCTGATCGTCGCGAGCTGGCAGGGATCGTTTTCAAACATCATGGGATTACCGATGGAAGCCACGAAACAAATTTTGGCTCGGTGCGGTCTCCTCAGTTGATTAGCCCTTCTCGCGCGCATTCATGACCCAGCTTTTGGACCGGCCCACACAGGAGCCACCGCCTCTGCAAACCGCCCGTACGTTGTTCGGTTCGGGGGACCGCGGGCGCTCGATCCAGATCGGACTGGTGCTCGCGATCATCGTCTGGTGTGGCTTGGTGTTTTTTATCGGCCTCCTGTCGCGGCACATGAGCACCGAGTTGGACCCGAGCACGCAGTTTGCTGAGCGCGCGAAGCCGACGTTCGATATCGAGCTTGAGTCCGAAGAGATCCGCATGCCGGAGAAGGAGCCGCCGCCACCAGATCGCTTTGTGGAGACCAATCCTGACGCACCGGAGAACATCCCGGATAAAACGCGCAATTTCGGTGCGCAAAACCAGCAGGTTGCCCAAGAAAAACCCACGCCCGACGGCAAAAGCGACACGCCTGCGACCGAGGGCAAAAAAGAGATGGAGAACCCGACGCAGATCGTGAGCGGCGAGTTGACGCCTCCCGAACAGCAACCGCCGCCGTCGCCACCGCCTTCGCCGGAAGTTATGCAGGCCATCCAGCAGGCCCAGGCTCAACGGGAACAGAACCCGCTCGCAGGTACGGAAAAAATCACCGGCGATAGCGCGACGGGATACGGTTTCAACATCGCCAAGCCGACCGAAAACCCGACAGACGCTCCGGAAAAAGTAGAAGGCCAGAAAGACGCGCCCTTGATCGCTGGCGCCCCTCAACTCGCTGTCCCGCGAATCGACCCGCAACAGCCGCAGCCGCGTCCGCGCATCAATTTGGTCCGCGCGCGACCAGCCGTTCTGGCGGACAATAAATTCGGCACGCAGAACATCGGAAACATTTCTTACGATGCGCGCTGGAGTAACTACGGCCAATATCTCCAGCAACTGATCGAGACGGTGCAGATTCAGTGGGAGCGGATCTTGCGAGAGAGCCGCGCGTTTCCGCCGGCAGGGTCGGAGTGTACGGTGAAGTTCCGCCTCGATAGCGAAGGTAACGTCAGTGAGATCATCAGCACGGAAGGCAATGGCGGCACCCAATACGATCGCGCCTGCCAGCTCGGCATCACCAGCCGCGCGCCCTACGGCAAATGGACCGACGATATGATTGCCGCTCTCGGCGAATCCCAAGAGCTGACCTTTACCTTCCACATCCATTGAGCCACCCAGGAAAAATCTTTTGGAGCACACTTCCTCTCGGCACCGGCGTGAGCCTGCTTGCGGTCGATGCCAACGGACTCGCCGCGTTTTCGAAACCGGCGGGCGTGCTTTCCCATCCCAATCGCATCAGCGAACAGCCGCGCGCGTTGCTGACGGTGCGCTACGTGGAGGAAGGCGAATATTACGAATGGTCCGAGGCCGAAGAGACCGTTTCGGGCCAGCAAGCCGTGGCCAACGGTAAACCCAAGGCGCGCGGGCCGGTTCATCGTCTCTGGCTGCTCAACCGCCTCGATTCGGCCACGTCGGGCGTCATTCTCGCCGCGAGCAGCCAGGAACTCGCGGACGAGATCCGCCACATGTTTCAAAAAAAACACGTGCGGAAAATCTACAACGCGCTGGTCTTCGGCCTCCCGTCGGAGTCGAAGCAGGTGTGGAAGGATCGCCTCGCCGTCCAAAAACGCGGCGCGCAAATCCGCACGATGGCGCGCGGTCACATCCCGTCCGAGTCGCACATGCGCGTGCTCGGCCAGAAACGCGGCGATGTGCCCGTGGCGCTGATACAGTTGGAACCCAAGACCGGCCGGAGTCATCAGCTGCGCGTCCAGTGCGCCCAGCGGCACCTGCCGATCGTGGGCGATGCGACCTATGGCGATTTCCGCGCCAACCGCGAATTCGCCAAAGCCACCGGCGAGAAACGCCTTTTCCTGCATTCTTTGGAGACGAGTTTCACGTACACCTTTGGCGGGCGTGAGCATCCCTTTGCGGTCAAGGCTCCCTTGCCGCCGGAGTTCGCGCTGTAAGAACGGGGAAATACTGCGGAGGTGCGCGACGTTTTTGCGCCCTGCGGTTTTCACTTATTTTTGCGAGCACGCCGGGCTTTACCTGTAACAACCGGCTCTCGTAGTGTGTTAAAAGTTGAAACGCCTCCGGAGGCCCGCGCATTCGCTCACGCATGACCCGATCTCTCTTCTCCCGTATCACCCGTTCAATGCGTCCCGTTCTGCGGCTCACCGCAGCCCTGGGTCTCGCCGCCGCTCCGGCCTTTGCGCTGAGCACGGTAAAACTCAAAAGCGGCGCCTCGATTCAGGGCGATATTTTGACCGAGCGCGCAGATCGCGTCGTGGTCGATCTGGGGTTCACAGTGATCTCTATCCCGCGCGACGAGATCGAGCGCATCACCGCCGAGAATCTCCCCGCAGCCGCGGCGGAAGACTCCACCGATCTCTACCGCACCTCGACAGGCCGACCGGCGCTCACCGTTAAAGAAAACGTCGACCGCGTGGCCGAAGCCGTCGTGCAAGTGCGCACGCCGGTGGGCCTCGGCTCTGGGTTCATCATTAATCCGGCGGGCTACATCATCACGAACGAGCACGTCGTGGCCGGCGAGTACGCGATCACGGTGACGCGTTTCCGGCGCGGCACGGCGGAGTTGGAGAAAGCCGTGTACAATAAAGTGCGTATCGTCGCGCTCGACTCGAAGCTCGATCTCGCGCTCCTGAAAATCGACGACCTGCCCGAAGGCACCGCGTTGCCATTTGTGTCCCTCGGCGATTCCAACGGCCTCAACGAAGGCCAGACCGTCTTCGCCATCGGCAGCCCGCTCGGCCTCGATCGCACAGTTTCCCAAGGCATCGTCAGCTCGCGCAACCGGCCGATGAACGGCCAGCTCTACATCCAGACCACGACGCAGATCAATCCGGGCAACTCCGGCGGCCCGCTCTTCGATCTGCGCGGCGAAGTCGTCGGCGTGAACAACATGAAAGCCATGATGGCCGGCATCGAGGGCCTGAACTTTGCCATTCCGGCGACGGTGTTGAAAAACTTTCTGCGCAACCGCGACGCTTACGCTTTCGACGCTCGCAATCCCAACTCCGGCTTCCGCTACCTGGAGCCGCCGCGTCCCGTGAAAATGCCCGCGCCCACGAAATGACGTCCCGCGTCGTTTCGTCGATCGGCCGCGGTAGAACTCCGCGCATCCTGCGCGGGTCGGCGCGCAAATCTTCCGGCCAGTTGTCCAGATAACTCCGTCCCATTTCCACCATGAACCTCCTAACACGATTCGCTTCCATTGCGTTGCTCGCGGGCACCGCAGTGACCGGCAACGCGGCCACGCCGCTTCTTAATCTGATCGGCGATCAAGCGCCGCTGGTCATCTCGTTTAACGACCTGCCCTCGATGCGGAAGGCCTGGGGCGACAGCCCGTGGGCGAAAACGTGGAACGACGAACAGGTCCGCAAATTTTTCGCTCCTCTCCACGCGCAGACGGACTTCGACAAAATCGAAGCCGAGATCAAAGCGAACACCGGCCATAGCATCGACGAACTCGTTGCTTTCGCCACGGGCGACGCGCTCATCGCGTTCACGTCCGTGGACATCGATTTCGAGAGCGACGATGCCGTGAACACCATCCCGTTCATCGCGGCCATCGAACTCGGCAGCAACGCGAGCAAGGTTGAGAAGATGATCGCCGATGCCCGCGCTAAAAATCCCGGCGCCACGCACGAAACCGAGGAGTTCGCCGGAGTGACCATCCACATCGACACGCCCGAAAAGAAGGCGAAAGCCGAGGCAGAGGAGGGCGAGGAAGGTGAAGACGGTGAAGAAGAGGGCGAGGGCAGCGCGAAGCAAGACGGCCCCGATCACATCGTGTGGGCCATCACCGACGGCGTCTGGCTGGTCGGCTTCAACACCCAGTCTGTCACCGCTGCGATCGACGCGCTTAAAAAAGGTGGCGTCGACAACGCCTACGGCAAATCCGCGCACCATCTCGCCACCGTCGAGAAGTCCGGCCCGGCACATTTCAGCTTCGCGCTGAATTTCAAAGCGATCGTTTCCCGCGCGCAGGAGGAAATCGCGAAGAAGGCCGCCGCGACCGAGCAGACCAACCCGTTTCTCAATCCCGTCGCCATCATTCCCGCGCTCGGCCTCGACGCATGGAATGCGCTGTACTTGAACGTCAACTTCACGGAGGCGCAGACGACCCTAACCGGCGGCTTCACGTTCTCCGAAGAACGCGGCCTGTTGAAGATGTTCTCCTACGGTCCCGGCCCGGTCGCCCGCCCGTCCTTCGTGCCGGCCAAATGGCTGACCGTGAGCAGCGCGAAGTTCAGCCTGAAGAACTTTTATAGCGGCCTCGAAGAAATGCTCGGCGCGTACAATCCCGGCGTTCTCGGCATGGGCCAGATGTATGTGCAGAACCTCAACCAGCAGCTGGGAATCGACATCAAACGCGATTTCTTCGGCAGCTTCGGCAGCGACTTGATCAGCGCTTATGCGCCCCGCCCGGGAGCGACCGCGGCCAATCCTGCGTCGTTGGAGGAACTCGATCAATTCGTCGGCTTCTCGCTCGATAACCCGAAATCGTTTTCGGCTGCGCTCGATGCCCTCATGAAAATGGGCGGACCTCAGGCCGAGCAGATGATCGTCAAGCGCGACTACCTTGGATCGACGATCAACACGATCGCCATGCCCAATGCCGACGCGAGCAAGCCCGCGAAAAGCGTCAGCTACGCCGTGGCGAAAAACTATCTGTTCCTCAGCATCGGCACTCCGGCGGCGATCGAATCGGTGCTGCAAGACGGTCCGTCGTTCTGGGATCGCCGCGAAGTGAAGCAGGCGCTTTCCGGCGTCCCCGGCGAAGCCAGCAGCGTCACCTATCAGGATACGAGCGCGTTGATGGGCGCCGTGTTTCAGTCGTTGGTGGATCTCGCGAAAAATCCCGCGATGCAGGAGCAGGCGCCCGTGGATGCCTCCGCCGCGCCCGATGCCAACACGCTTTCCAAATATTGGGGTGATGCCGTCGGTTACATGACCCGCGATAGCCAGGGCTACTTCTTCAAATCCACCCTCGAACATAAAAAGTGAACCGCTCCCGCTTCCTCCTCCGGACAGCCTCGTTACTCGTCTGCACGGCGCCGATTTTGTCCGCTGCGCAACCAGCGGCACAGGTGCCAGCGCCCCTAGTGGCGTTGCGCGGACCGGAGGTGGTGAAGCTGGATTGGAACACCCGCGCGCTCCAGGTCGCCGACCTCGACGGAGACGGTCTGGCCGATCTCGCGGTCGCCAATAACGACCGCAGCGCGATCGAAGTTCTCTATCAACTCAAGCCCGGCACCCCCGTGGAGACGTCGCCCCGTTCGGTGCGTCCCAATCGCTGGGAGCCGGTGCTCGAAGACGCACGGTTTCGCAAGACGTCGATCACGACCGGGGTGACGGTTTTCGATTTCGTAGCCGGCGACCTCAACGGCGACGGCCGCGCCGATCTTGCCTACACGGGCGAGCCGCAGGCGCTCACCCTTCGCTATCAACAAAAGGATGGTTCGTGGCTGGAGAAAAAAATCTCTGAAGCGCCCGCGCCGATCCAGTTCGTGGGTTCTCTGAAGATCGCCGACCTCAACGGGGACAAGCGCGCGGACTTGGTCTTGCTTGGCCAAAAAGAGATCGCCGTTTTCGAGCAGGAAAAAAATGGCGAGCTCGCCGCCCCGCAGCGTTACGCGTTGCCGGACGATAATTGCTACGGCCTCGAATTGACTGATGTGAATGGCGATGGCCGCCTCGACTTTGTCTATTTGCGTCACAACACCCGCGACGCACTCCGCGTGCGCCTGCAAACCGCGGCACGCGAGTTCGGCCCCGAGCTCGCGTACACGATGAAGCCGAGTCGTTGCACGCTGCAGATTCTGGCTCCGGCAAAGGGCAAGAACGCGGCGACGTTCGCCTTTGCGCAGGAGGCCACGGGTCAGCTGGAAGTTTTCCGGCTCGAACAAACGCCCCCTGCGAGTGGCGGTCCGGTGTTGCGCCCGCGCGTGTTCAGTCCGCGCAGCAGTGGGAAAAATCCCGCGTGCTACGCGCTCGGCGATTTTAACGGCGACAAACGCGTCGATGTCGCAGTGGGCGATCCCGACGGGGCCCAAGTCTATTTGTACCTGCGTCAGTCCGACG
>CAMLSH010000103.1 GCA_946482625.1 uncultured Opitutaceae bacterium | reverse complement strand
CGGCGTTCTCGTCATCGTCGCCTTCCGCATGGGCGAATGGCACGAGCTCACCCGCCTGCGCAAAATGCCGCGCAGCGACGCCGCCGTGCTCGTCACCACCTTCGGGCTGACGGTGATCTTCGACCTCGTCGTCGCGGTGGAGATCGGAATGGTCTTGGCCGCGATCCTCTTCATCCGCCGCGTGGCGGAGACCACGGAGATTTCTCAAGTCACCCATGACGACGAACTCGAAACGCCCGAACAACTCGCCCGCTGAAAAACCATCCCCGAAGGCGTGGTTGTTTACCGCATCTTCGGCCCGTTCTTCTTCGGCGCCGCCGAGAAAATGGAAGATGCGCTCCTGCGGCTCGAACGCCTGCCACGCGTATTGATCCTCCGGATGCAACTCGTGCCTGCCATGGACGCCACCGCCCTCAACGCACTCGAAAGCATGGTCGAGCGCATGCAGAAAACCGGCGGCACCGTAGTCCTTAGCGGCCCGCATCACCAACCGCTGGAAGTGATGATGAAAGCCGGCTTCATCGACCGCATCGGCCGGAAAAACATCCGCGCCAACTTCGACCAGGCCCTTGAGCGAGCGAAGGCGGTCTTAAGCGAGAACGACGAGTCCTCCCATTCGGCGAGCAGCACAGCATAACGTAGCGAAGCCGGGTCGCTCCGATTTACCGCATCCGCCACCGCTCTCAGCGCACATTCTTCAGCGCAGAAATCAGAAAATTATCGAGCTCGGTCAGGCTGTTGAACTGACGCTTTCCCTGAACCAGTTTCTTCAAGAGCGCATCGACGGCCACCAGCAGGTTTTTGTAGTAGGCGACGTGCTGCGGCTTGTTCAACGGCCCCAGCTCAGCCACCTCCGGCCACGCCGCCTTGTTCTTTTTATAGCCGTCGGGATCGTCCCGATACAGGGCGAGCGACGTCTCGATCAACTCACGGGTCTCGCCGCGACTTAAGAGGTCGCGGCTGATGAGCAACAGCGCCGTGGTCGCACCACGCACGCGGTCGTCGTTCCATTTGATCTTTAAACGCATCGCGCGTTTTCTCCGACTCCCCGAACCGGGTCAACGCGCGGCAGTCCCGCACTCTCGTACGCGTGGAGCGCCGTCTGCCAGCGAAAATCAGTCCAGCGTGATCTTCACACTCACATTGCCCTTGGTCGCCTTCGAATAAGCGCAGATCGCATGAGCTTTCCCCACGACCTGCTGGGCCTTGTTCTCGTCGAGATCCGGGATACTCACCAACAGCTCCACGGAAAACGGCTGCGGCCCGTGTGGATGCAACTGCACGCGCGCGGTGACGGTGATGCCCTCGTCCGCATGCCCCGACTCCTTCGCGATGTATTTGACCGCCCCGCAAAAGCACGCCGCCCATGCCGCGCCGAACAAATGCTCCGGCGTGAGCCCTTGCTGATTTTTCTCGGAGGGTGCCTTGAAGTGGAGGTTAAAGCCCTCCTCAGACGTTTCGACAGAACCGGCGCGGCCGCCTTGTGAGATCGTTTCAGCAATGGGAGGAAGTGCAGTAGTCATAATTTTTTCGGGATTGGGATGATGAGAAAAACGACGCGCTGGCCCGCCGCACCAAATGTGCATCCGCCCGGAAGTCCAACGCAGGGAGCAAAATACCCCCCCGTTACCGCAAAAGCATTCATAGCGGATCGCTGCTCGTCCACTCGCACTATCGCCTGCATGAACGTGCGCCGTGGATACGCCCGTCTCTAACGCCGTTCCTGTCGGTCCAGAGCTCGTTCGCCACGTTTATGCACCCTATAACGAGCCTGAGTTGAAACTTTCGCTGCCACCGCTGTAATCCGCCGCCACACCCCTCGACCAATGAAACCCGCCCGCGGATCCTCGTTTCGCATCAAAGCCTCCCGCCCGGAGCATCCGCTCGCGTGGCTGGCCGAGCCGCTCTCCGACGAGCCGTCGTTCGTTCTAAAATCCTGGTTCGGCGGCCGCACCATCATGCTCCACGGCATGCACTCCCTTTTCCTCACGGCCCAAGGAGAACCGTGGCAAGGCGTGCTCGTATGCACGTTTCACGAACACCAACCGAGCCTGCGCGCCGAGTTTCCCGCGCTCATTCAACATCCGATTCTGAAAAAGTGGCTCTATCTCCCCGAGTCCGCCGAGACATTCGAGCGGGACGCCCGTCAGTTGGTCCGTCTGGTCAAAGCCCGCGATCCACGCCTCGGAATCCCCCCGTCTCCGAAGAAAAGGCGGAAAACAAAACGCATCCGTTTCGGCGACAAACTCTGAGCGACACAGAGCAAAGACTCTCCAGAGATCCCCTGAACGTTCTCGCCAAGGACGACACAACACCTCCTGCAACTCGTCCGGGTTGTCCTCCCCAGCAGCTGACCTTCTCTCCACCGAGTCGAAGCCAAGCTCCGACTTCGCTTCCGCCCCTCGCAACCCCACCCGTTTGGGTGAGACAGTCACGAGCGCTCGAAACTTATGTATGTTCGTCGGCGAGCTGAAGTAGTCAGACTTCGTCATTAGGAAACCGCATGGCCGCGGAAAGCAGTGTGAACACTTGCACGCGGTAGACACCCGCGGATCGCCCGTGCAGGGCAAGATGCAATAGCTTTCGCGCACAAGTAACCCCGCCCGGGCGGCGCCGTTGTCGTCAGGCTCTCGATACAACCGGCGCGACCGCAGGGACTTGTATCCCACATGAAATCCCCAAGGAGCGAACCCACCGCCTCTCCATCGGGAAAAACGCCCTGCCAACGCGATTTGTCGCTCCGAGGCCTGTATCGAAAAAATCATGCCGCCGTGCGATTCCGGAACGACCGATGCTCTTTCGATTCGGCCGGGGCTCATTCGGAAAGCGGCGCAGAGCCGACATCGCAGACAGCCATCCGACGAAACATGCGCGTCCTCCAATCGCCACTTCTTCACCGCCGCACCACTGCAGCTCCGAGCGGTCTCATATCCAAAAAACAAGCGGGCTGCGGATAGAGCCATGCTTTGCACGTCACCAAACAAAGAATACCATCACCATGAACACACCTGAAAAGAGGAGATTATTGACTGCACAGACGCTGCTTGCGGGCGCCGCGTGCTTTTTAGCAGCACACGGACAGGCTCAGACGACGACACCACCGGCATCCGCGGACGACGGCGAGGACGTCTTGAAAATGGAAAAGTTCGAGGTCACCGGGTCCCATATCACAGGCATCGACGCCGCGGGTTTGAATCCGGTCGCCTCCATCACGCGGGCCGATCTTGAACTCAGCGGCTACACCAACGTCGGCGACGCGTTGCGGAGCATGTCATTCGTCACCGGTTCTTCCCTCATTCCGACAGGCTCCGGCAACAGCTTCACTCCAGGAGCTTCGACTGCGAATCTCCGCGGCCTCGGTAACAACAACGTTCTCGTTCTCCTCAATGGTCGTCGCGCGGCTCCGTTGGCCACTCCCGGCTTCAACGGGCTGCAGACTGTTTTCGATTTCAACAGCATCCCTGCTGCCGCCATCGAATCCATCGAGGTACTCAAGGACGGCGGCTCGGCCATCTACGGATCCGACGCTGTCTCCGGCGTGATCAACGTCATCTTGCGCAAGGACTACAACGGTCTCACAACGACCGTCGGCGTGGGCAACACCGCAAGCACCGACTCGTTGGAAAAAATGGGATCGATCGTCTTCGGTTCCAGCGCAGGTAAGCTCTCGATCGTCACCGCGATCGACTGGACCGAGCGCAAGAGCATCAAAGACGCCGACTACGGATTTTCTTCCACGGCGGATCTCACCGCGCGCGGCGGTGGCGATCTGCGCAGCTACGCCGGCTATCCGGCCATGGCTTATGTGCCGAGTCTCGGGGACTACTACACACTCACCACGCCCATGCAAAATCCCACACTCGCCGACTTCACCGTCGCCGATGTGAGTCATGGCTCCTACGATTTCCAATCGGTGACCGATCAACTGCCGGAGTCCCGCAACTTCGGATTCTACACCCGCGCGCGCTACGAGTTTTCCGAACGCATCTACGGCTTCACCGAGTTGTCGTTCCGCCGGGCCGAGGCGACGATCTCCGCCGCTCCGAGTCCGGTGTTCAGCTACACCGAGAACGGGACCGGTCCCAACACCGGCACGTTGACCATCCCTTCGACCAATCCCAACAACCCGTTTGGTGAAGACCTGGAGGATGAGTGGTACGCGCGCCTGGTCAGCGCCGGCAATCGTATCAACGATGTCACTTCAGACACGCCGCGCATGGTCGTCGGCCTCGGCGGCGATCTCGTTTCGGATTGGAAGTGGGAGGCCGCCACACTCTACAGCAAAAACAAAACCGAGAATCTCAACGGCGGCACCGTCTTCGATAATCTCTACCAAAACGCCCTCAACGGCGTCTCCATCGGCGGGCAGACGCTCTACGCGAATCCGTTCGGTCCTGAGGATCCCCGGGTCACCGCATCGTACACCGGCACCGACGCCAACTCGGCGTCGTTCGAGCTGCGCACCTTCGACGTGAGCGCGAGCGGTCCGATCGTGGACCTGCCGGCCGGTCCGCTCAGCCTCGCCCTAGGCGGAGAGTGGCGCAGCGAAGAGCTCGCGAGCATTCGCACAATAAACAACGCGACCGGCAACGTGGTCGGCGGCGCGGAAGGACAGTCGACATTTGGCGACCGCACCGTCGAGGCGGCGTACGCCGAGTTGTACGTCCCGATCATCAAGGACCTCCAACTGCAACTGGCCGGTCGGTTCGAAAACTACAGCGACTTCGGCTCGACCACAAAACCCAAGATCGCCCTCTCCTACCGCCCCACGGAATGGCTGCTTCTGCGCACATCGTTCGGGCAATCGTTCCTCGCCCCGAACCTCGCCTATCTTTATACGAGTCAGGTGACGACTTTCAGCCCGAACCCGCTCGACGATCCCAAACGTCCGAACGACGCGCCGCGCCAGATTGAGACAAAGGGCGGCGGCAATCCCGACCTGAAGCCCGAGGAAACCGATTCGTACTACGCCGGTTTTCAGATCAACCCCACCGGCCGGTTGAAGGGATGGGAGCTGGCGGTCGACTGGTTTCAGTTTAAACAAAAAAACCTCATCGCTCAGCTCGGCGAGGATTTCATCCTGAAAAACGAAGACACCCTCCCCGGGCTCGTCGTGCGCAACGCCCCTGCGGCCGGCGAAACGTTCGGCGTGATCAACTATATCAACGACACCTACCTGAACATCGACAAGCAGACCTACCAAGGCATCGACTTCGATCTTCGCTATCGGCTCCAGACTACTTCGCTGGGCCGTTTCACCTTCGTACTCGGCGGCACTTATCTCCAGCAACTCCACTACAACGACGCCGAGTTCGAGGGCACTTATACCAATCCTCACTGGCGCGGCACCTTCACCACAACGTGGGAACTCGGCGTCTGGTCTGCCTCGGTGTTGATCGACTACATCGGCGAGTTCGAGAACTACTCCGAGATCGGAAATGTCGACGCCCAGACGACCGTGAACCCGCAAGTGAGCTATCGAGGTTTCCGCGATATCACGTTCACGCTGGGCGCCCGCAACGCACTCAATGAAGATCCGCCTTTCGACGAAAACTCGCCGACCGGCTACAACAACGACATCAGCAATCCCGAGAAAGCCTTCGTCTATCTTCGGGCTTCAAAGGATTTCTAAGCGCCCTGCGTCGTCAGCGCAGCACCTTCGCTCGCATCGCTTCGTGGCACTCGTTGGAATTCGCCGCGAAGCGATGCCGGTTTCGCCAAATCCCACTCCACGCGCCGGTCATTGCAACGCATCGGCGTTGAGTAACCAGCCGACCGGCACGCTTCGCCGCGGTGATTACTCCGTCGCCGTCATCCGGCCCCCTCCCGCTTCTGTGCTCGGGCCGGTTACTCAAAATGTCGCGCCGCGGGAGCGGCGACCCTCTCAAATCGTCTTCCAATGAAGACGGCCCCTCAACCGCCGCTAAACCCACCGCGCCGCGACGGGAGATCATCGCGGGAACTGGTTTGTCCGCCGAACGACTAAGCGGCTGTCAAGTAACCACAGCCCCCAACCCCGACAGCCCTATGAAGACCTCAAAACGGACAGCACTCGCCACCGCATGCAGCATCGCCCTCTTCGCCCTGCCCGCAGCCTTCGCCGGCCAGGACGCCGACAAACATTTCAAAATGATGGATGCCGATAGCGACGGAAAGATCACGCGCACCGAACATGCCGCTGGCGCGAAACAGATGTTCGCCAAATGCGACGCCAATCAGGACGGCGTTGTCACCGCCGCCGAAATGGATGCGGCGATGGCGTCGAAGGACGGTAAAGCCGGCAAAGCCCAAAAAACGTCCGCCGAGAAAATCAAAGAGATCGACCAGAACGGCGACGGCCAGCTCACCGCGGCCGAACACGATGCGGGCACGGAAAAGATGTTCGCCAAGATGGATAAGAATGCCGACGGCTCGCTCAGTAAAGACGAGTGCCACGACGGCATGAAAGAGATGAAGCACGACAAGTAAGCGCGTCGCTCTCCTTTATTCCTCTCAAACCTGCAGCTTACCCGGCTGCAGGTTTTTCGTTTTAGCAACGAAGACGCTGACTGCTTTCACAACCTTATCGCGCTTCTCGCTGCGTCCCGCTCCCCCGTTCGATGAAGTCTTCGACATCCCTGCGCGTACCGGTATCGATCCCGCGATGCGTTTCCCACTCCGGATGAGCCTGTGCTTGCTCTTCACACCGATACTGCCTGCCGCGACCAGTTGGACCATCTCCACGGTCGCAGGCACCGGCAGTGCGGGCTCCACCGGTGATGGTGGCCCAGCCAAACATGCCCAGATCAACGACCCGTACGGGGTGGTACGCGGACCCGACGGCGCGCTTTGGTTTTGCGAGCACGCCGGCCATCGTATCCGACGCATCGCGACGGACGGCACCATCTCCACGGTAGCCGGCACCGGCGCCAAAGGGTACGAGGGCGACGGCGGCCCGGCCTCTCAAGCGACCCTCAACCTCCCTCACGAGCTGCGCTTCGATGCCGCCGGCAACCTCTTCATCGCCGACACAGGCAACAACGCCATCCGTCGGATCGACGCGCGGACGGGCTTGATTTCGACGATCGCAGGCGGCCTGACGCGTGGTTACTCGGGCGATGGCGGACCCGCGACCGCCGCCACCTTCCGCGGGCCGCATAGCATTCAGTTCGCGCCCGACAACAGTCTCTACGTCTGTGACGTGGGAAACCACGTCATTCGTCGCATAGATTCAAATACGGGCACGATCTCGACCATCGCGGGCACCGGTCGGCCCGGACCGACGCCCGACGGTGCTCCTCTCGCCGGCACACCATTGAACAACCCTCGCTCGCTCGACATCGATGCCGATGGAAACCTCTGGCTGGCCACGCGGGAGGGGAACCAGGTTTTCCATCTCGATCTACGCGCCGGCCGGATCCGTCTCGTCGCGGGAACCGGTCAGCCCGGTTTCACCGGCAATGGAGGCCCCGCGCTCGCGGCGACGCTCAGCGGGCCTAAAGGCATCGCGCTGGATAGCGCGGGCAACGTCTGGCTCGCCGACACCGAAAGCCACACGGTGCGCCGGATCGACGCGAAGACGCATCGCATCGAGGTCATCGCCGGTACCGGAAGCAAAGGCGATGGCCCCGAGGACGATCCCGCTACCTGCGCACTCAATCGTCCTCACGGTATCTACATCGATGCCGATGGCGCGGTTTACATCGGCGACAGCGAGGCACATCGCCTGCGCGTTTTAAGACAGCGCGATTAACTTCGCCGCTCACCGGCGATTTCGTCCGCAGGAGAAGACGTTTTTCCCGAGGCAAAACGCCCCATTCGGAACGGTCCGATATCTCTTCGCCCGCCACGGCTTGCCGCTTCATCGTTCCCAGCAAATAGTGGTGCGACCCCCTTTAAGAGGGCTCGGGAGAAGCCTGTTCCTCGTACCCCCGTTCTTTGCTTTCTCACTTTCCGTCTCATTCCGAGCCGGGAA
This sequence comes from uncultured Opitutaceae bacterium, assembly GCA_946482625.1. Next base: position 1,621 of record CAMLSH010000103.1, on the reverse strand, counting down.
ACCCCAACAACATGAACCTGCGATACAACCCCATCCTGCGTTCCAGCCAGACCCGCCGCACCCTGCGCGCGCGTCTTCGCGCTGTTGTCAGCATCCTGATCGCCACCGCCTGCGTCTCCGCCGCCCTCGCGGCCGACTACTACGTCGCCCCCTCCGGCGGCAGCGACGCCAACCCCGGCACACTCGCCGCGCCATTTGCCACGATTCCGAAAGCCATCTCGGTCGTCACGGCCGGTGACAACATCTACCTCCGCGGCGGCACCCATGCCTACTCGAGCATGATCACCATCGCCAACTCCGGCACCTCCAGCGCGCCCATCAAGCTCCGCGCCTATCCCGGCGAGCAGCCCGTCATCAACTTCAGCACGCAACCTTACGGTTCCAGCAACCGCGGTATCCTGATCACCACGACAGCCAGCTGGTGGCACTTCATCGGTCTCGAAATCTGCTACGCAGGCGACAATGGCGTCAAAGTCGAGGGCAGCCACCTCCGCTTCGAGCGCTGCGTCTTCCACCACAACGGCGACACCGGCCTCCAGATCGGCTTCGGCCACACCGACTCCAACCCAGGCGGCCTGCTCGCCGCCTTCGTGGACGTCATCGATTGCGATTCCTACCGCAACTACGACTCCGACAACCGCGGCGCCGACGCCGATGGCTTCGCCGCAAAAATGCACTGCGGCCAGGGCATCGTCTTCAGCGGCTGCCGCGCGTGGGAAAACTCCGACGACGGCTGGGATCTCTTCGAGACCGACCACAGCGTCGTCATCGAGAACTGCTGGACCTGGCGCAACGGCGATGGCTCGCTCTTCCCCGGCAGCGGTTCCTTCCAAGGCAACGGCAACGGCTTCAAACTCGGCGGCGACGGCACCGGCGGCCCGTCCTTGGGAACCCACTACCTGCTCTTCTCCGTCTCCTTCAACAACAAGTTCAAGAGCAACGGCCAGGGCATCACCAACAACAGCCACCGCGACGGCCTCGTCATCTACAACTGTCTCTCCTTCGCCAACGGCGCGAGTGCCTACAGCTACTTCGTCGAAGGCGGCGTGAACTCCGGCAAGACCAACCGCCTCGTCAACTGCGTCAGCTTCCCGCGCACCAGCTCCACGACCAACGTCTCCCTCGACAACGACGTCATCGTGCAAAACTGCTCCTGGGCTCTCCCGGTCACCGCCAACGAGTCCGACTTCGGGGATCTCTCCGAGGCCGCCGCCGCCGCCCCGCGTCAATCCGACGGCTCTCTCCCTGCCGGTTTCGCGCGCCTGCTCGCGGGCAGCGACCTCATCGATAAAGGCCTCAACGTCGGCTACCCCTTCACCGGCAGTGCGCCCGATCTCGGGCCCGACGAATTCGCCTCCAGCAGCACGCCACCGCCTTCCGCTCCGAGCGGCCTGACCGCCACTGCGATCAGCAGCAGCCAGATCAACCTCGCGTGGACCGACAACGCCTCCAACGAAAACGGCTTCACCATCGAACGCGCCACCGGCGCCGGCTCATTCGCCGCGATCGCCACCGTTGCCGCCAACGTCACGAGTTACCAGAGCACCGGCCTCGCCGCCTCGACCGCGTACTCGTACCGCGTCCGCGCGAGCAACGCCGGCGGCAACTCCGCGTATTCAAA
>CAMLSH010000102.1 GCA_946482625.1 uncultured Opitutaceae bacterium | reverse complement strand
CCGATCAGGTAAGTCGCCGACGTGATGTCCAAAATGTTGTTATAGCTGAGCTCCTTCCCTTGGAGCTGCTGATAGTGATCGTGGAACGTGCCGTACAGCGCGGCCTGCTGGTGGGGATTTTCGCCGTAGCGAAGCGACTGCGCCTTCTTGAGCGTGATCGAAAACTTCTCGGGCAGTCCCGAGAGCGCGTTCATGTCGGGCTCGTCCGCCTGCGACTCGAGATACTTCGCAATCGCCGCATCGTAGCTCGCGGTGCGCTGGAAAACTTTCAGCGAAAGTTTGCGACGGAGCGCAGCGAGCTCCGCCGGTTTGTCCAAGGCTGCGAGCACCGCATCGTAGTCGGCTGGATCGCAGACCACGGAAACGCTCTCAAAATTCTTCGCCGCGCTGCGCAGCATCGAGGGACCGCCGATGTCGATGTTCTCGATGGCGTCTTCGAAGTGAACGTTGGGTTTCGCGACGGTTTCCTCGAAGGGATAAAGATTCACGACGACCAGATCGATCATGCCGATGCCGTGCGCCTTCGCGGCATCCATGTGCTCGGCTTTGTCGCGACGGCACAGCAGCCCGCCGTGGATTTTTGGGTGCAGCGTTTTCACGCGGCCTTCCATCATCTCGGGGAAGCCCGTGTGCTGGCTCACCTCGGTGACCGGCAGGCCTTTTTCCGCGAGGAGCTTGGCGGTGCCACCGGTCGAGAGCAGGCGGAAACCGTGGCGCTGCACGAGGGCGGTCGCGAATTCGACGAGGCCGCGTTTGTCACTCACAGAGAGCAGGGCGAGCTTTTCCATAGACATAAAAAGGCTTTGTGCGGCCCGCAAAAATCACTGGCAAGCGGAAAGCCGGACGACGTTGAAACAGCTCCGGATTCTTCACCGCACCACATCCTGTTCTCTCACTGCCTCAATGCTCGTGCCCGCTGTGGCCGTCATGACCTTCATGCGATCCGCGCATCGCCCCACCGCCGTCGCCCCACATCAGATGCTCGTGCATCCAGTGATGAACCGCCGGCTGCCCGCGCACGAGTGTGAGTACGCCAAAAACCACCAGCGCCACGCCGCTCGCGCGCACCAGCCATCTCCGCCGTGTCGCGCTGATTTTCTGCCCGACCAACGCCACCGCTAGCAGCCCCGGCAACGTCGCCAGCCCAAACACATACGCGCCGATCACCACGCCTTGGGCCGAGTTAAAGCTCACGAGATACAGCAGCGCCATCAGCGAAAGTCCGCAGGGCAAAAACCCGTTCACCCAGCCGATCAGCAGGCTCTTGAACAACGACGTGGAGCTCCACATCCCGACCACCGCGCCGCAAACCGCATTCCCCTGCCACCATCGCGTGAATACCGGCGGCAGCCGCACTTCGAAGGCGTACATCAAACCCGCCGCGATCATCACCGCGCCCGCGATGAACCCGAGGATGTTTTGAAAACTCTCCAGCGAGGTCCGCGCTTCGATCCACTGCCCCGCCAGCAGCAGCAACACGCCGAGAAACACATACGAGGTCGCTTTCCCGATTTGATAACTCACCTGCCGCAATACCACGCCGCCCGTGCTCGTCGCGCCGCGCGACGCCGCGATCGCGAACGCCCCGCACATGCCCACGCAATGCCCCGTGCCGAGCAGGCCGAGCAGAAGCACGCCGATGTAGTCGCTCAAAAACATTCGCCGCCACGTTTCCCGCCCGCGCCGCCTTCGCAAACCGAAAGCCACCGCCCACCGCGTTTATCAACGGCCCGCGTGCCCGGATCGCTTCCCGCTAATCGTCCGCGGCACACCCGCGTTGCCCGTTTCTTACTGAACGTTTTTCCCGCTGTCCTCCAATCCTCCAACTCGCCCTGTCTCCATTTGCAAAGCGCCCTTGCGTGGGTTTGTTGCCGCGTGCAAAGCAATCCGCCCGTGTCCGCTTCCCTCGCACTTCCCGGCCTCACCGCCCGTCTCGATAAACTCGTTTATCATCACGGCGGCATGAGTCTGCCCGAGGACAAGCCCCACGCGTTCGTCTATTTCATCACCATCGAAAACGGCTCCGACCGCACGATCACCTTGCTCGGTCGCAAATGGGTCATCCACCACGCCGACGGCACGCATCTGGTCGTCGAAGGCGACCGGATCGTCGGGGAAACCCCGCGCCTTCCGCCTGGCGAACACTTTTCCTACAATAGTTACCACGTCTCCGGCGTCGATGCCCGCGCCTCCGGCTGTTTCCACGGCATCGATGAGTACGGTAACAAAATCCACGTCATGTTGCCGCCGTTCGACATGCGCGTCCCCGCTCATTGAGTTTCCAAAGCGCCGGCCCCTGCCCCGCGCGTTTTCCAATTCCCGGATCGGCCGTCCGCCAATCCGAAGTGCGTGGCACAGTCGAAGATTTCTCCCGGAATCCACGCTTGCCGGTGTCCCCCTCCGCCGTATTCACTAACCGTTTATACATGAAGTTAATTGATTTGAACCGTGACGGCGGGATCGGCGCCAACAGCCATTTCCTCCAAATCGGCGACCTGAACATTGTCGTTGATAGTGGCCTGAACCCAAAACAAACCGGCCGCACCGCCACCCCCGATTTTTCTCCCCTGCGCGGTCTGCGCGTGGACCTCATCATCATCACGCACTGCCACTTGGACCACATCGGCAGTCTCCCCGTTCTCATGCGCGAGCATAAGGACGCCGCCGTGATCATGACGACCTCCAGCCGCATGCTCATCGAGCGCATGATGCACAATTCCGCCAGCGTCATGATCCGCCAGAAAGAGGACAACGCCCAGAAAGAGCCCGTGCTTTTCACCCACGAAGAGATCGACCGTCTCTCGAAGCGCCTCACCGGCTTCCCCTACGGCCAGGCCAAACGCTTCCACGGGAAAAAGGACGAGATCACCATCATCTTCCACCCCGCCGGCCACGTCGCCGGCGCCGCCGCCGTCGAGCTTCACCATAAGAAGCGCCAGATCTTCATCACGGGCGACGTGCTTTTCGAAAACCAGCGCACCCTCCCCGGCGCGAAATTCCCCGCCGGCCACTTCGATACGATGATTATCGAAACCACGCGCGGTAACACTGAACGCCCCGCCGGCAAATCCCGCGTCGAGGAAGTCGCCCGGCTCATCACGAGCATCAACGACACCATCAACCGCGGCGGCTCCTTCCTGATGCCCGTTTTCGCCCTCGGCCGCCAGCAGGAGCTCCTCTCGATTTTGGCCGACGCCCGTAAATTCGGGAAACTCGTCGAGTGCCCCATTTTCGCCGCCGGCCTCGGCATGGATCTCGCCGACTACCTCGACGAAATCGCGCGCAAGACCAAGCACGTGAATTTCTCCAAGAACGTCATCAAGGACCTCAAAATCAAACCCGCGCCGCGCAAGCTAAACCCCGGCGAAGATCCCCAGCAAAACGCGATCTACATCATCAGTTCGGGAATGTTGGTCGAGCGCACCCCCTCTTACACGCTCGCCTCCGGCCTCGTCGGCCATGCGCGCAACACCATCGGCTTCGTCGGCTACTGCGATCCCGAGACCCCCGGCGGCGAACTCCTCGCGGCCAAACCCGGCGAAGAATTCCTCTTCAAGACCGCCAACGTGAAGGCCAAGATCAAAGCCCGCGTCGAACGCTTCGAACTCAGCGGCCACGCCGACCGCGAAGAACTCCTTGAGTTCGCCGTCCAGGCCACCCCGCGCAGCATCGTGCTCACGCACGGCGAACAAGCCTCGCGCGACTGGTTCAAAGCGCAGCTCGCGATCAAGCTGCCGCAAACCACCGTGATCGATCCCGTGCCGCTTCAGCCGTATCAAGTTTAACCGCACACGCGCTCACCGCGATGGCCGGTGCCCACAAAAAAATCCCGCTCCTCTCCAGCGGGATTTTTTGTGCCCGCGGAATTGTGTCCGGAATGCCCTCGGAAAAAATTCGCGACCGAACGATTCCCGCTGGCGCTGCCTCCGTATTTCTCCACGTTGCCAACCGGCGTTGAAGCCCCGGCGCCACGCGCGGTTCGCACGATGACTCTTAAGAACACATTGAAACTCGTCCGGGCCTGGCTGATCCGGAAAACGTCCCGCACGCACATCCGCGGCCTGCGCGGAAACCGCGCCATCCTCAACGACGCACGCCTCTACGGCTGCCAGATCGCCTTTGTCGGTGAGGGAAACACGGTCGAGATCGGCGCCGGTGCGATTCTCCATCAATCGCAGATCACACTCGTGGGCCGGAACAATCGTTTCGCGATCGGCGCCCATGCGCGCATCCGCGCAGGCGGCGTGTTTGTCGTCGAAGACATCGGCAGCCAGATCGCCATCGGATCGCAGACCACCATGACGACGCCCATGCTGGTGTGCGGCGAAGGCGGCCGCATTGAGATCGGCGAGGACTGCATGGTTGCCATGGGCACCTGCATCCGGAACAGCGACGGTCACGCCATTTTCGATACAACCAGCGGCGTGCGCATCAATCAACCGGCCGACGTTGTCATCGCGAACCACGTCTGGCTCGGCATCCGCTCGCTGATTCTCAAAGGCGCCAACATCGGCGCAGGCTCGATCGTCGGGGCGAACTCCATCGTCACCGGCGCCATCCCCGCTGCCAGCCTCGCCGTCGGCTCTCCCGCCCGCGTCATCCGGCAAAATGTCCTCTGGACACGCGAGCGGTCGGACCGAATTGACGCCGCTCCCGTCGCCGAAGCGGACTCGCCGGCCTCCGCCAGCCAGTCCGCTTCCACGTAAACCGTCCGAGCCCGGCGCTCTCGCGGATCTACTTGGCGGCATCCAGCGGCGCGAGCGCCAGCAAGGCGCGCAGCTTCGCACACATCGCCGCGTTTCCCGCGATGTATTGGATGCGGTTCATCTTCAGATTGAACGCTCGCATCGGGAACTGTTCGCCGCTGAGAAACTGCACCTCGCCCCCACCCGCAAGGCACAGCGGGATCGCCGCCGCAATGTCCCAGATCTTCACGTTGTGATCCACCGTCGCGTCAAGAATGCCGACCGCCACATACGCCAGATGCAACGTGCTGCTGCCGAGTCCGCGTATCTTAAAATTCTCAACCAAGGCCGACGCGTGATGCGCATACGACTTGTCGTACGGACTGTGAAATCCCAGCAAACTCTGCGGATTCGGCGCCTCCGCCTTTACCTTCGCTGGACGCTCCCCATCGAAAAGCCCGCGGCCCGGCCCGCCGTGAATCAACACGCGCCGGCTCATGTCGTAGACAAGTCCATACACCGGCACGCCATTCTCGAACAGCCCCAGCGAGATCGCGCAGTGCGCGATGCCCGTCGCGTAGTTGTTCGTTCCGTCGATCGGATCGAGCACCCAGAAAAACCGCGACGTTACCGGCACCGGAACATCCGTCTCCGCCAGCTCTTCACTGAAGACCTGATCGCCGGGAAACTGCGCGCCCAACAACCGCACGATATTTTCGGAGATCGCGATATCGACCGCCGTTACGCGCGTGCCGTCGTACTTCCAGTTACTTTTAACGCGGCCGAACTCGGCGTGCATCAATTCCGTCTGCGCCATCACGGCCGCTTTGCCCGCGTCGATACGGGCCTGAAGATCTGAACTCATATCGCACCACTCAGCACGGCGCGGTCCGTCCGGGCAAGCGTCGCCATGCATTTCGCCGCAGGAACCTGTTCCGATCCCTCCGGACCAACCGCGCATGATCCGCGCCACTCTTCTCTCCTCCGTCGTCGCGCTCAGCCTCTCACTTGGCGCTTCGTCCTCATCGGCACAAACACCCGAAGGCTCCGCCACCGCCATTCCGTCCGACGCCATCGGCATCGCCATGGAGGGCATTCCCTACCCGTTTCTCCTCAAATTTCTCCCTGTCGAAATCGAAGGCCAGTCGCTGCGCATGGGCTACATGGATGTGCAGCCAACCCGCCCCAACGGCCGCACCGTCATCCTGCTCCACGGGAAAAACTTCTACGGCAGCTATTGGGAAACCACCGCCCGCGCTCTCACGGAGGCCGGTTACCGCGTCGTCATTCCCGATCAGATCGGCTTCGGCAAATCGTCGAAACCAATTATCGAATACACATTCACGCTCCTCGCCAACCAGACCGTGCGCCTGCTCGACCACCTCGAAATAAAACAAGCCGCCGTCGTCGGTCATTCCATGGGCGGCATGCTCGCCGTCCGCCTCGCGCTGGATCACGCGGACCGGTTCACGCACCTCATCCTTGAAAACCCGATCGGCCTCGAAGACTACCAGCGCTCCATCCCACCGCAGACGCTCGAAACGCTCACAAAAACCGAGTTAACCCAAACATCCGAAGCCTACCGGAAATTCGTTTCCGCCTACCACGCCGCTCCCCGCCCCGCCATCGTCGAACCCTTCGTCGACGTTCGCGATCGCCTGACGCGCAGCGCGGAGTTTCCACGTTGGGCTCACGTGGCCGCTCTTACATATCAAATGATCTACGACCAACCCGTGCGCGCGGAATTCCCGAAAATCACCCGCCCCACCCTGCTCGTTACCGGACAAACCGATCGCACCGCCGTCGGCAAAGCCTACGCGCCTCCGGAGGTTCGCAAGACGCTCGGCAACTATCCGGTCCTCGGCAAACAAGCCGCCGCTGACATCCCAGGCGCAAAGCTCGTCGAGCTCGATAACGTCGGCCACATCCCGCATCTCGAAGCGCCCGACCGCTTTCACGCCGCCTTGCTGGAATTTCTCCAGGCAAAATAACTCGCCCGCAAAATCGCGCAGCAGGCTGCGCAAGCGCCAGCGAGCGGATCAACCAAAACGCGGCTCGCAAATCACCGTTGTCCGCACCGAGTTCGCAATGAAACACTCCGCATGCGCCCGCTCGTGCAGCGCTTCGATCTCCACCGGCGTCGGTTTTCTTTCACCGGAAAAAACAACCAGCGGTCGCAGCGTGACCTTGGTCATCGCCAGTTTCCCCGCGTCATTTTTCTCCATCACGCCGACAGCTTCGTCTCGATACCGATCGATCACGAACCCCGCTTTCGCCGCCAGCGAGAGAAACCACAGCATGTGACAACTGGAGAGACTCGCGACAAACGCTTCTTCAGGATCCACCGCGCTCGCATCCGACATCGGCACCGGCACCACGCTTGGCGAGGACGACGCCGCGATTTCCGCGCCGCCATCGAAGCGCCAGCGATGCGCGCGGCTGTATTTTTGATCGACGAAACTCTGCGCGCCGCGCTCCCAAACGATTTCAGCCGAGTAGTGAGCCATGCGCGCACCCAATCGCCGCTCGCATCCTCACGCAAGTTTCCGCTGCGCCGGGAAAACGTCGCGCAACGCCAGGCTCAGTTTGTCCTGCAACGTCTGCAGCTCGCGGTAGCGCGCCACGTTCGTTTTCGACGGCAGACACCGCGTCTCTTCGTCCACCGCGACCACGCCGCTCGTGAAGTCCGACAGCTTCGCCTTCTTCTTCCCGTCGCGCAGCGCCACACACCACGCCGCCTGCAACGCGCCGCCAACCGCCGCGCCTTCGTCCTCGACCATGCCGACCACCGGCACGCCAAAAATATCCGCCATGATCTGCCGCCACACGCCCGACTTCGCGCCGCCGCCCGTGACGCGAATTTCCTTAGCCTTCACGCCGAGCGCCGCCAGCCGGCGCAGACCGTAGTTCATCCCCATCGTCACGCCTTCCATCGACGCGCGAGCGATGTGTCCGGGCGAAAACGTCTTCCCGTTCAACCCGAGCAACACGCCCGAGCCGTCCGGCACATTCGGCGTCCGCTCACCCGCGAGATACGGCAGCAACACCAGCCCGCCCGCACCCGCCGGAGCCGCTGACACCGCTGCGGTCAACGCCGCATGGTCGTATCCGAAAAGCGAACGTACCTGCTCCGTCACCGTCGTCACGTTCATCGTGCAGAGCAGCGGCAGCCATCCACCCGACGACGAACAAAACGCCGCGATCTCCCCCGTGGGATCGACGACCGGCTTGTTCGCGTACGCGTAAATCGTCCCGCTCGTGCCGAAGCTCGCCGTCACCACACCGGGCAACACGTTGCCTGTACCGATCGCGCCCATCATGTTGTCACCGCCACCCGCGCTTACGACCACGTCGTTGGAAAATCCATACTTCGCCGCGATCTCCGGCCGCAATGTCCCTGCCGCCTCGTGCGATTCAGAAATCTCCGGCAGCCAGTCCGCGAGATTCTTGTCGATGGCGTTGACCGCATCCTTCGACCACGTGCGCTTCCGCACATCCATCAACGCCGTGCCCGACGCGTCGCCGTGCTCCATGAAGTAATTTCCCGTCAGATGGAAATTCAGGTAATCGTGCGGCAGCAGCACATGACGCAGCCGTTTGTAATGATGCGGCTCGTTGCGCTTCAGCCAAAGAATCTTCGGTGCCGTGAAGCCTGGCAGGAACAACAACCCCGCCTTCTTCAACGCCGCTTTGTCTCCACCGAGTTTCTTTGTGAGCAACGCGCATTCTTTCGTCGTGCTCGTGTCGCACCATAACTTCGCCGGCCTGATCACTTCGCCCTTCGCATCGAGCGGCACGAACCCGTGTTGCTGACCGGATACACCGATGCCGCGCACCTGCGAGCGGTCGATCTTGGCCGCGACTTCCATGATCACCGCATCCATCGCCGCCGTCCAATCCTGCGGATGCTGCTCCATGTGACCCACCGGCAGTCCCTCGATCAATTTGTGCGTGGCTCGCGCTTCCGCGACGACCTGGCGCGTTTCGAGGTCGAGGACGACCGCCTTGGTGCTCTGAGTTCCGGAATCGATGCCGATGAACAGGCTCATGATGTGGGGATGAGAAGAAGAGTGAGGGGAAAGTGAAAGAGATGAGAAAAACGCTCTCAAGCGTCGTTCCCGAAACGCATCTCTTGCCCGGCCCTCGCACCGATTCCAAAACAAAACGCGCTCAAACATTGGCGCGTCGTTGACCAGCAACTCCTCGGCGCGCGCATCCCCACACGTCAACGAAGTGCGCAAAATAAACCTCGTCCCGCTAGACACTCTGCGCGTTTTTTCCGAATCCCGCTTCACCCATCCCCATTTTAGTCCTGCTGCCCCCTCTTTGGTCCGCAGGCCCGTCCAGTTTCGCCATTCCCTCCATGACTTCCTCGCTCCGTCGCCTTGTTTTCGCGTTCGCCAGCTCCGCCGTCGCCCTCGCGTCAGGGCACGCCGGCACCCTCAAGGTCGACATCAATCGCGAGGGCAAAAACTCCGCCAGCACGACCGCCACCGGTTACACCCAGTGGACAACTGCGGCCAGCACCGGCGTATCCACCACCGGCACCGCCGCAGTCTCCCAAAACTTCACCACCTCCACCGGCGAGCCCATCACCATCACGCTCGCGCAGACCGCCGCGTCTCAAACTGCCGGCGGGACCGGGCTGACCTACACCTATTATGCCTTGGGAAGCACCACCGATGGCCAGAAACTCGCCAGCGACGGCGTCACCGTCGCTCCGGCTGTAGCCAACGCTGGCGGCGAGATCGTGATGACCCTCACCGGTCTTTCCCCCGGCAGCCACACCCTCCTCACCTACCACAACGCCGGCGATTCTCAGACCGCCTTGGTCTCCATGGCACCGATCCTCGTGTCTGTGAACGGCAACTACGTCACCTCCGTGACCCCGTCCATACGCGCCACCGATACCGCCACGCCCACCGCGTACTTGGAATTCAACGTCGGCAGCACA
>CAMLSH010000101.1 GCA_946482625.1 uncultured Opitutaceae bacterium | reverse complement strand
TCGTAGTGCGTGTCGGGAACGGTGGCGAATTCAGGAGAATGCGTTTTCGGGAGATGATAGATGCCAGCGGAGTCCTTTTCCAAATACGCGAGATAGTGGCCGATGGCGGGAGCGAGCAACGGGAGCACGCGGTCGCGGAGAATAGCGTCGTTCATCTGCACGCGGTAGAAGTTCCAGTAGATGAACATCACCCACGGCAGATTGCCGGCCTCGCTGCCGGCGTCGCTCGTGGACGTGGCTAGATTCACTGCACGGACAAGGTCCGGTCCGGAACTGCGACCGATGGCGGCGGCCTCGGCGCGAATGGGTTCAGGGACGTTGGCATGAAGTTGGGCGCGTCCGCGATCGAGTACGCGGAAGAGAGACTCGGCGAGCGCGAGGCGGTTGGCGGACATGAGGGGCGCGTAGGTGAGCTGGATATTGAGGTTCCACCAGATGCGCGGCCATGGCGTGCCGCGGAACCACGGGCCCATGAGATCGAGGACCGGACCATCGGCGCGCATAGCGGAACCGAGCTTGTAGATTTGTATCCAGTAAAACGCTTCGAGACGGGCGTCGGGAAAGGAAACAAAGCTCGCGGGATAGTAGGCGTGCCACCAAGTGCGGTGATCTGCTTCCAGGCGCGATGGATTGAGGGCGGCTGCGCGCTCGCTCGTGGCGGTGGCTTCTGTGAGAGCGCCTTCACCGGTGCTGGCGGAACCGACGCTGACGACGAATCGTTTCTTGTTTTTGTCCGAAGGGGCGACGGGTGAGGCCGCTGCTGCGGAGGATTGCTCGAGAGAAACTGCGAAGGCGCCGCCGTTGTTGAACGTCTGCAGACTGGTGGTGCGGTTGGCCGATGTCGCGACGACCGCGGTGGGATGTTGAAGACTCGGGGGAATTGGCTGCTTCCGATGGACCTCGCTCGGAGGAAGCGCAGTGGCGGGAATCCAGTTGGCCGAGGCGATTTCTCCTGCGGTGCTTTCGAGTTCGATAACGATGACAGCCGGCTTTGTGGCAGTGAACGAGCGCCAGCGGATTTCGCCGCGGTCGGTACGGATAACGCCGCGTGCTTCGGCATTCCAAAGATCCAAGCGCATATCGCCATCGGTGATTTTTCCCGCGGTCTGTAGTGCGACGCGGCCCATCGGATAGCGCGAACTCGCGTGATACACGTCGGCGCGGTTCACTTCCCACGCGAGTGCTCCGTCTTGAACGAAGATCGTGGCCCCGAGATTGCCGTTACCGATGAACGCGGACTCCTCCCACGTGGCCGGAAGGCTGGACCAGACGAGATCGTGACGCGCAAGAAACGTCGGCCAGTCGATGCGATTGGCTGGCTCGGGAGAGGCGGCGGGCAGGGTGGCTGGAGCGATCGCAACGAACGCGAGCGCGAGCATGGAGAATATTCTCATTATTTTGGGTATGGCCGGTGATGACGCTTCCTCAGAGCTTTTCGTCAGCGATGGGGTCCGGCCGAAGCGTATCGGAGACGCCGGGACTGTTGTGAACCGCGAAACCGTTGACCCGTTTCAGCACGAAACGTGGCGTACCGGCGGAGTGGGGAATTTTTGCGGAATCGAAGCGCGCATCCGTGACGTGATCGAGAATCACGGTCGGCCGCAGATCGTCCTGAGCGGTGCGGAATTCGACGTGGTGTACGGAGAAGTTTTTCACGTGGCGCGCCCAAAGGCCCCAGGCGGGGATCGTGCCGAAGCGGAAGGGTTCGGGGTAATCTTGTTCGTATTCGGGGACCACGCGTTCGCCCTGCTCCTTCGTGCCGCCGCCGACATAGTCGATGAAAATGTTGCTCAGCGAAAGGTCTTCGATCGGGTGATCTTCCAATCCAGCGATGAGGATGCCGCTTTCGGCGGCGACATTGTGAGCAACAATGTTGTCGATCTTGATGCGGCGGGCGGTGCCGACCTTGGTGCCTTCCGGACCACGCAGGCGCGCGCCGAGGCGGATGAAGATCGGGGCGTTGGCAATGTCGCGCATGGTGATGTTCGAGATCGTGATGTCTTCCATGAACGCGCCATCGACGGCCTCCAGGGCGATGCCGCGGCTGTATTCGAAAACGCAATTTGAGATGGTGATGTTGCGGAAGCCGCCGTTGGACTCGGTGCCGAGCTTGATGCGGCCCGTCGGGCCGTGGCCATGCTTCGTCGTGCGCTGGCGCGTGCCGTCGAGGAGCGTGCCCTCATCGTAGCCACTGACCTGGCAGTTGGTGATCGTGACGTTTTCGGTGGGCCGCGCATAACCGAGCGCGTAGGAGCTCTTCGGGCATATACCGTCGTCCCACGGCGAGTTGATGGTGCAGTTGGAAACGCGGACGTTCTGGCAACAGTCGAAATCGATGCCGTCGCGGTTGGTGTCGATTTTGAGATTGTCGCAGGTCCAGTTGTCCACGCCGGTGGCGAGGATCGCGAAATGGCCGCCGTGATAGATCGTGAAGTCGCGGAAAATGACATTGCGGCAGTTCTTGAGGGCGATCGCCTTGTTGCCTACGCCGGCGGGAAGCGTGTCCTTGGCGTTGGGATACGAAAAGGGGCCGGGTTTGATTTCGGGGGCGTTCGGGTTCTTCGGGAGGGAAACGTCGGGTTTTACGGCGGCGTTGCGCTCATGGAGGAGCGGATCGCGGCGGTTTTGCCCGCCTTTGCTGAGGCCTCGGCCGAAAATGCGGCCCGGACCGGTGATGGCGATGTTCTCGAGGTTTTCGCCCCAAATCAGGCTGTTGTGCCAATGCGCATGGCCGAAGTCGGTGTATTGATTCCAGCCCGGGTTGGGCTCGGGCGGATCGTAGCCGATGGAGAGGTCGGTGGAGGGCTCGGCGGCGAGAATCGTGGAGCCGGCGTCGAGATACAGCGCCACGTTGCTTTTAAGACGTATCGAGTAACTAGAGTAGGTGCCGGCAGGGAAGTAGACGGTGCCACCACCGGCGCTGGCCGCCGCTTCGATGGCTTTGTTGATCGCGGGCGAGTCGGTCGTACGACCGTCGCCGGTAGCGCCGAAGTCGCGTATGTTGAAGATGCTGGTCGTCGTGGGCGCTGCGTGGGCAACGGCTGCGATGAGTACTGCGGACAGGAGGGTGCAGAGAAAGCGTAGACAGCGGGGATACATGTCACCGCAAAGTGGAGGATGATTTCTCCGGGGCGAAAGAGGAGCGGAAGTTCTATCGTTAACCGCGTTTCTCGGGTCTGCCTCATGAGCCTTACGTTCATTTAACGATTTCACTAACGAGCCCGTTGCGCCCTCAGAACGCGGTCCTGAAGTAAGCGCATCCGCCAACCCCACTTGTTTCTACCCGCCTGACCCGGCTGCCAACCCCGCGCCCCGGTCTCAGCACGTCCCGTCCCGGCCGTTTCCACGTCATAGCCATGCCATTTCCAGTCGCCTGCCATCTGTTGTCGTATCGAGCCGATCGTTACGCCGACCGCCAGTTGATCGTGCCCCACTCTGAGCGCGTGCCAGCAGCGCCCGGCTTCACTCATCCCGCGACTGCTCAACGCGGAGGCGCACCCCTTTAGCGAAGACGAGATCCCGCTCCCTACCGCACTCGTCGTCGCCCTACCACCCCCAAGCCACCATAAACATGCATAAACTACGAAACCTGATCGGTGCGACTCTCCTGCTCGCATTGACCATGACGCTATCGCTCGTCGCCCAACCAGCGGGAACAGGCACAGTCACAGGACGAATTCTCAATCCAGCCAGCCAGGAATATATCCGCAATGCCGAGGTACGCATCGACGGCACCAATATCGGCGCGACCACCGACGGCGGCGGCTATTATGAGCTTCGCAATGTACCCGCCGGAACGGTTCAGGTGGTTGCCACTTATCCCGGTGTTGAACCGGTTTCCGCTTCCGTGACGGTCACCGCAGGCGCGATCAGTACCAAGGATTTTGAGTTGGCACTCAGCAGCGCGCGTCGTCCAGGGGCCGCCGCCGAACCCGGAGACGACACCATCCAGCTCGAGACGTTCATCGTGGAGTCTGAACGTGAAGGACAGTCGAAGATGATCGCCGAGCAAAAGCAGGCGATGAACATCAAGCAGGTCATGTCGGCCGATAATTTCGGCGATATGTCCGAGCAAAACATCGGCGAGTTTTTGAAGTACATGCCGGGTATCACCATCGACTACGTGGAAACCGACACGCGCGCGGCGAGCCTCGGGGGTATGGACCCAAAATACGGATACGTAACGCTCGACGGCAACGCGCAGGCCAGCGGCAGCAGCGGCTCGTTCGGCGGCAACGACCGGCAGTTTGAGTTCGAGTCGATCTCGATGAACAACATCGAATCGATCGAGGTGAACAAGACGCTCACCGCCGATATGTGGGGCGACGCGCCGGCCGGCACGGTCAACCTTCGCACGCGAAGCGCGCTCGACCGCAAGAGCCCCAAGGGGAGTTTCACCACGGGCGTCATCTGGAATTCCCTAGAGAACGGCTTTAAGAAAACACCGCGTCACGATGACGATGTGCACGCTAAAACGCGGCCCCGCTTTTCGTTCGACTATAACACCGGCGCGCTCTTCGGCGGGAAGCTCGGCATCACTGCCAACGCCTCCTATTCCAGCATCTACAAAGAGCAATTCCGCCACAGCCTCGGGTACGACTATACCTCCGCCAAAGCAGTCGCGGCGGGTACGCCGCTAGTCACTGCGCTCAACTTTAAGGACGGTCCCAAGATCGTGGAAAAAATCACCGCGGGTCTCCGATTTGATTACCAGCCATTCCCAGGGCTGCGCATGTCGGTCGCCGGTAGCTATTCCGATTTCGACGACTTCTTCGCCAACCGAAATCTGAATTTCGTGACCAGCTCCGCCAACTTGGGTGCCGGCTCTTCGATCAACCGGGTCGTTGCCAATAACAGTAACAACACGCAAACCCGCGTGGACCAGTCTGGAGAGTCCACTGGCAAGCTGAAGGACAACACCAACGTCAGCTATATGCTGAATTACAAGCGGGGTCCTTGGACGGCCGATCTGTCCGCGCTTTATTCCCGGGCTCGCGAGCGCCGCGGTGGTCTCTACTACGGCACGATGGGCAATACGCCCGTGCGCCTCAGTCGGATCGGATTCGTTGCCGAGCGCTCCGATCTCAAATCGGCGGCGTGGGCGATTTCACAGACTTCAGGCGCCAACTGGTATGACTGGAACAGCTGGGGCGTCTTCGACGCTCAAGATGTGAACTCCAATAGCCAGTACGGAAAAACGGAGCAGTACACGGGCAAGATCGACATCAAGCGTGCGATGGATTGGTCCATTCCGACCGCCATCAAGTTTGGTGTCGGCAAAAACGTGACGTTCAAGCATCGCTGGGTGAACGAATCCTATATCGGTCGTTACGTCGGCACCACAGGTAGTGCGCTGACCGCTTTGGAGCCGCAGTCCAAGGCATACTTTATGATCGATACCGGCTTCGGTGGCGGCATCGGCCCTCTGCCAGTGGTAGATAAGGAGCAGATGTTTGCGTTCATGCGGGGAAGTCCGTCGATGTTTACGCAGTCGGAGGCTAATCTTGCCAACCAGCTCAACAACGTGCTCGGCAGCTACAACGGCAACCAGGAGGACATCAACGCCGGCTATGTGATGATGGAAAACAAGCTCGGCAAGTGGCAGTTTGTGTCCGGCATCCGTTTTGAAGCCACTAACACCCGCTCCAAAGTGCCGGGGCAGGTGCTGGATAATCAGAATCCCTACGCATTCTTCGACGCGGTGAATGGAAACTGGGAGCCACCCGCATCGCTCACGCGAAACTACATCGCCTATAAGTACTCAGCCCCGTCGACCAAACAGTATGGTGAGTATCAGGACTGGATGCCGAGTGTCGCCGCCAAGTATCCCGTGCGTGACAATCTGTTTCTCAAGGTGGGCTACAATAAGGCGATCAAACGCCCCGACCTCAATCGCATCGGAGGCGCATGGACGCTCGACTATGATGAAGATGAAGACGAATACCGCGTGACGGTGCCCAACCCCGGGCTGAAGCCGGAGCGTTCCGAGCGTTTCTCCGTGATGCTTGAGACGTATCTCAAGCATCAGGGCGCAGCCAGCATCCACGTGTTTCAGTCGAACATCGACAACGCGATCGAGGAAACCGCGAGTGGTTTCAATCCCGGCGTCACGGTCCCCCCAGACACCAGTGTCCGCAGCTACCGGAATCTCTCTGAGAAACGCCGTTTCCGCGGCATCGAACTGAGCTATTCACAACGGCTGGGTTTCTTCGCGAACGAGTATTTGAGCGCCTTCACGGTGTTCGGAACGTATTCGCAATTCAACGTGACGCCCCGTCCGCGCAACGGCACGCGGTTCTTTCCCCGCGCTGCCACCGGCGGTGTGACGTGGAGCCATGGAAAACTCTTCTTCCAGGTGAACGGAACCTGGACCGACGAGACCTTCACCGGAGAGGGAACCGCTGACCGCGAGCCGGGCAATTCCCTCTTCTATCCCAACGCGCCGCGCTATTTTAAGCCGCGGACCATCCTGTTCGTGAATGCGCGCTACAAGCTGTCGAATACATTCAGTCTCTTTGTCTCGGGCGATCGCGCTTACGATTCTGGCAAGATCTGGTTTTTCAAATCCGACGACAGAATCTCTCAAATAGAGAACTACGGCAGCCAATGGAGCGTGGGCGTCAAAGCCGATTTCTGAGCGCGCCGCGTGATGCGACATCAGTCTTCAGGAGCACGGTTCGCCGTGCTCCTTTTTGTTTGATGGCGGGGAATCCGGTTCCGACATGAACCGCAAAGAAGCCGATCTTCCGTTTCGTCTCCTTGCGGTGTTCTCGCGTGCATCGCTGCTATGCGTGGCGCTGGCGGCGGCGGTGACCCTTGCTTACAGCAACAGTCTTCAGGGGCCGTTTGTCTTCGACGACCTCCCGTCCATCACGGCGAACCCGACGATCCGACAGCTGGACTCCACGGTGTTGTCGCCGCCAGTTGGGCTGACGGTTAGCGGGAGGCCGTTGGTCAATCTCTCGCTCGCGCTGAACTACGCGATGGGTGGCGAAGATGTTCGCGGCTATCATCTGATTAATGTCGGCATCCACATGTTGGGGACGCTTTGTCTCTTCGGGTTGCTGCGACGCACCTTTTCGTCAGGCCGGTTACGCGGCTTTTTCGGCGCAGGCACGGACGGCGTCGCCTTTGCTGCGGCGTTGCTCTGGGCGCTGCATCCGCTGCAGACGCAGGCCGTCACCTATGTGATCCAGCGCGCGGAAGCACTGATGGGACTGCTTTACCTGCTAACGCTTTGTTGCTTCGCCCGGGCGCATGAAAATCCGGCGAGGAAGACGGGCGCTGTCGGCGTCGGACAGAGCGGCTGGTTGATGTTGAGCGTGGCTGCCTGCACGCTGGGAATGGCGAGCAAGGAGGTTATGGTTTCTGCTCCGCTCGCGGTCCTGCTCTATGACCGGGTCTTTGTAGCGAAGTCATTTCGCGAGCTTTGGTGCGCACGACGTGGCTATTATCTGAGCCTCGCCGGTACGTGGTTGCTGCTCGCGTTTCTCGTCTGGCGCACCGGTGACCGCGGGAACACCGCCGGTTTCTCGATCGGGATCAGCTCATTCGACTATGCACTTACGCAAAGCGGAGCGCTTGTTCGCTATCTCCGTCTGATGTTTTGGCCGCATCCGCTGGTTTTCGACTATGGCGAATACGAGCCGCCAGTTGTGCCCGCGATGTTGCCCGCCGCCGCGGTCGTGGTCGCGCTGCTGGCGGGAACGCTCTGGCTCTGGCGCCGGCATGGCCCCGCGGCTTTTGCTGCATCCCTCTTTTTCCTGATCCTCGCGCCGACATCCAGTGTACTCCCGATCTTCACCGAGCCGGTAGCGGAGCACCGCATGTATTTGCCACTGGCGGCACTGATCGGGCTCTTCGCTGGGGCGCTTCACCGCTGGATCGGCTCTCGTGCCACGGCGTCTCTGATCGTCCTCGCGATGCTCGCCGGCGTCGCAACCTATCGACGCAACCATGACTATCGTTCCGCGCGTACCCTGTGGGAAACTACGGTTGCCGCCGAGCCTCGCAATGCGCGTGCGCACACCAGCCTCGCGACTGCGCTCGTCGAGGAACAGGTGTGGACGGGCGCGGAGAGACACTTCAATGCAGCGCTCGCGCTCCGGCCCGATTCTATCGCCGCGCGTGCGGGTTTGAGCGCGCTACTCGCGAATCAACACCGTCTGGATGAGGCGGAGGCGCAGTGCCTGGCACTGTTGGAGCGGCGTCCGGCTCATGCTATCACCCACAACATGCTCGGCACGGTTCGCTATGAGCAGGGACGGTTTGAGGATGCCGCCCGCGACTTTGAGCGCGCGATACAGTGCGATCCCGACTTCGCGCAGGCGTACAACAACCTGGGTGGCGTGTTGGTCGATCTGGGACGAGTTTCGGAGGCCCGAGCGCATCTGGAAACGGCGTTGCGACTCACTCCCGACTACGCCGAGGCGCACTACAACCTCGGCAACATGCTCGTACACGAAGGCCGTCTACCAGACGCGCGACGTTTCTATGAGGAGGCCCTTCGTTTGAAGCCCGACTACGCCTCGGCGCATGCGCATTTGGGCGTGGTGCTGCAAAATCTCGGAGAACGCGCGTCCGCCATTCTCCATTATCGTGAGGCGCTGCGGCTGCAGCCGGAGTTCGCCTTTGTGCGAGAAAATCTCCGGACGCTCGGAGTCGATCCATGATTGCGGAGTGACGCGTGGGGTTCACGGCAGCGATCGTGCGTTACGGCTGCTTGGTGAAACGCGCGACGAAACCGCCGCCGGCGGATAAGTTGAGCGTGAGCGTTTCACTGCGCGTGGCTGCGGATTTTTCAACATTCACTGCGGTGGCGTTTCCAGCGACGTCACGCACCGTGTCGGCTGCGTACCGGCCCTCGCCCAAGAATGACAGCGGCACCGTGATCGTTTTCGCCTCCGGGCCGACCATGACCGCTACGAACCACGTGTTACCTGTGCGACGCGCGAAAGCGGCGAGCTCGCCGATCTCGGAGCCGGGAAGAACGATGGTTTCGTCCCACACGGCCGGGATGCTCTTGATGATTTCGACGGCGGGATTTTCCAGCATGCGTTGCGGATGAGCGGCGATCGTCAGCAATGGTGCCGAGAAGATCGCCATGCTCGCGATCTGGTTTGTCCACGTCGTGTCGCGGCGTCGCTCTTCGGTGCCGAAAAACATCGTCGTGTAGTCCGCGGGCCCGGCAAGCAGGCGCGTGAAGGGCACGATGGTTTGAAACCGCGCGCGGCTCTTTATGTTGCGCGACTCCATGCCGCGGATCGCTTCGCGCACCGCTTCGTTGGGCCACGTGCGTTCGAGACCGGTGGGTTTGTTCGCGCCGTGAAAGATGATCGAGACGTGATACTTCGCTGCTGCGCGCAGCAGCGCCGGATAGAGGTCCACCATCTCCTTCGATTCGTGGTCGATGAAGTCCACCTTGGCACCGCGGACGCCGAGGTCGTGCAGCATCCTGAAAAAGTCTTCGCGCGCTTCAGGCGTCTGAAGCTGGTTGCTGCCTCGCCAGAACCAGAGGTCGACGCCGCGAGCGCGCGAGTAGTCGGCGAAGTCTTTGCGCTCTGCGTGTGTCCAGCGTGTCCAGATACCTTCGACGACGTGGTGCTCAAAACCGAGCTGGCTCGCGAGCTGCGAGAACTCCTTGAAGCCTTTCACGTCCGTCGGGCGGCCGTCGACGTACGCCCACGCCGCGCGACCCGGTTTGATCCAATCGCTCTTGGCGCCGTCGG
>CAMLSH010000100.1 GCA_946482625.1 uncultured Opitutaceae bacterium | reverse complement strand
GCCACAGCGAAGTCGTCGCGAGCCAGACCGATCGCTTGCGCGACTTCGATCAGAACCGATCGCTCCGCGATGCGGCGCCCTTCGATATAATGCGCGACTTGAAGCTGCGCGAGCATGTCGAGACCCCGACCGCCGAGCTGCTCCACCGCGAGTATTGCGGCGATAGGCGGCTCGGAATCGAACACGAAACCGGTATCGCGCAGCAGACCGTTGAAGTAGGCTTCGCCGAAGGGCTGTCCGGTGAGCTGCGCGATCCGTTTATCGTGCTGCATGACAAACTCACGCAGCTGTGGAGATACGGTCTGGCGGCGTGCGCCGGTCATCATGCCGCCAGCATGGGCGCGGACCGAAACCACTTCACGAGCAGCCTTCACGAGCGACGCGGCGCCGTAGCACCAGCCACACAACGGGTCATAGATGTAGTGCAGCGTGATCGCGTTCATCGTCTGGGAGTCGTGGAAAAAACCAATGGATGTTCCCGACGAGTGCGCTGATCACCACTTCATTTCCCCTTTGTTTACCTTGGCGCCGATATCCAACGCGATACCGAGGCCCGCTTGAGGATAGGCGCCTTTCATCGCTTCGATCAGCGCCGCCGCATTTGCCGCCTTGGACAGCTCAACTTCGAAACGGGCGAGGTAGGCTTTCGTGTACGCGATCTGGGAGGCATCCCGATTTTCTCCGGGCAGCGAGTGCCCCGGAATCACGGTCCGCGGCTGAAGCGCGAGCATCCCGTCCAATTTCTTGCTCCAGTCAGCCCGCTCTTGCACGGTTTGCGTATCGGCGGTCCAGACATGCAAGCCGGCGAAAATATTCACCCCGCCGGCAATCGTCTTGATCGACGGAATCCAGACATAACTGCGATGAGGCATCGTATCGTCGAGCCCGCGAATCTCGAGCGCCTGATCTTCCAACTGGATAGTATTTCCAGCCAAGGGCTCGGGGAGAGGAACGTTTTTGGGCGCATTGCTTCCGAGACGCGGGCCCCAGAGTTGCAACTTCGCCTGCACCGTCGCTTGGATTTTTTTCAGCGCGGGCGCGGTGGCCACGACCTTCGCATCGGGGAATACCTGTTTGAGCGTCTCGATGCCGAAGTAGAAGTCGGGATCGGCCTGGCTGATGTAGATCGTCTTCAGCGTTTTCTTGCTCTCGAGAACCATCGCGGCGATGCGCAGGGCATCGGCGCGAGTGAAGCCGGTGTCGAGTAGCACGGCATCGGTCTTGCCGGAAACCAACACGGCGTTGACGTGGAAACTTCCGCTGTCGGCGTTGTAGACTTGAAGGGACAAGGGCGGCTGCGTCGCGGGTTGCCCGGCCGACTCGGCGGCGACAACACCCAGGCCGAAACTAAACGGAGCAACGAAACGGAGGAGAGTTTTCATAGGGATCATAAATCGGTCGTTGAAATGCGAAGAACGCCGGTGGCACCTTAGCAGCCGCCGAAAAACCCAACAAGAGGAGCGTTTTTTCTCACTTGGTTACGTCACGGTCACCGTCGAAATGCGCGTCACACATGCACCTTGAACACTCCCCCCTCTCGCCGCCCGTCGGAGACACCGCCGATTGCCCGATTCGCAGCGTGCTGGACCGCATCGGCGATCAATGGAGTCTCTTGGTGCTGCTGACGCTGGTGAACGGCACGCATCGGTTCACCGAACTTCAACGGGCGATCGGCGACATCTCGAAGCGCGTGCTCGCGGACACCTTGCGCAAACTGGAGCGCGACGGCTTCGTCAGTCGGAAAGCTTACCCGTCAGTCCCGCCGAAAGTAGAATACCGGCTCCGCCCGCTCGGCGAATCTCTGGCTGCCCAACTGCGGCCACTGGTGGAATGGGCGAACAAAAATCACGCTGCGGTGCGCAAAGCGCGAACCGCCTATAAAGCCCCGGCGCGCAGCAAAGCGCTCTGAGATTTTTCGGATCTCGAGGGCGACCGCGCAATCACAACACGTCGGGTGAACCGCTGCGCGCGTGAGGGCCGCAAGACTCAGCAAACCGCCCGCGCCGGGGACTGAAGACCTCCGTTCAACGCGCTGTCTTCGCCTGGCTGCGCTCAACTTCGCATAGAATACGCGCAAAGTCTTCGGCGTGCGTGTTCGGCTTCACGATGGGAAAGCCCAGCATCACCTGCTTCTGCGTCAGGGCCGGGTAAAACGGCCGCGTGGTGAGGTTTCTCGGAAGAATATTGGCAATCCCTTCAGCAAAAATCGCCGCCGCTTGGTTCGCCTCCAAAGCCGCGAACAACGTGGTGACTCCGTCTGTCTCCAAGACGGTAAATCGAGGAACGATTCCGTGCGGCTTGAGAATGCTGCGGATAAACGGGAGGTATTCAGGGAAATTCTCCCGCGCGAGCCCGACCAGCGGAAGATCGCGCAACCGCGAGGGTGCCACTTTCTTAAGGCGGGCGAGAGGATGTGTGACGGGAATCACCAAGACCGGGTTCACCCGTCGGAATTCCATCCACTGAAACCCCGGGACGTCCGCCGACGATCCGTCTGGCGTAATCACCAGATCGATACGGCCGGCATTCGCCAGCCCGGTCATCTCGCGTGAGGACAAATCGGAGAGCTCGACGCGCACTCCGGGAGTCGCTGCATGGAATTTCGTCAGTGCAGCAGGCAGGATTCCCGCGACAAAGGACGGTGCATAGCCCACGCGTAGCACTTCATCGCGGTGCCCTTTTTTCACGCGTGAAACGATTCGATCCGCGCGGGCGAGCAAGTCCCTGGCCTCCTCGTAGAGAGCTTCGCCTGCGGCAGTAAGCTGTGTGAGATGCCTGCTCCGGGTAAGCAGACTGACGCCCAGCTCATCCTCCAGATCCTTTACCTGGCGACTCACCGCGGGCTGGGTGACGCGCAGCGATCGCGCGGCTTTCAGAAAGGATCCATGTGCGGCCACGGCGGTGAAGTAGCGAAGATGACGAAGCTCCATGGCGCCAACTTCATCTATTACCAAAAGTATGATCGATCCAAAAAACAAGGCATTGGTCGTCCTCCTCTGAATCGGATAGTCTAAGCGCGGTCCCAACCGCCGTTAGTCTGGTGTGTAGCGGACCGCTTCCTCTCACCATGAAAATCCTCCACATCGACTCCAGCATCCTCGGGTCGGGTTCAGTCACACGAACACTCACGGCCGATCTTTTGAAGGCGCAACTCCGCCATCATCCGCACAGCGAGGTGATCTACCGCGATCTCGTGGCGGAGCCGTTACAGCACCAGTCCGGCGCCCATTTGCAGGCGGCTCAAGGAGCGCCCCCGGCAACGGGCCTCGATGTCCAACTAGGCGCCAAGGTCCTTGAGGAGTTCCTGTCGGCGGAGGTCGTGATCATCGGCGCGCCCATGTATAACTTCGGCGTTCCCAGCCAGCTCAAGGCTTGGATCGACCGTCTTGCCGTCGCAGGGAAAACGTTCCGCTACACCGAACAAGGGCCGCTGGGACTGGCCGGAGGCAAGAAGGTGCTCGTTGCCTCTTCGCGCGGTGGTGCTTATGCGAATACACCGCTGGCCTTTCTCGATCATCAAGAAGCCTACCTCACGGCCTCCCTCGGGTTCTTCGGCGTCACCGACATCACGTTCGTGCGGGTTGAAAACGCCAGCCGGTCCGGCCTCCGCGAGCAATCCATCGAGGCAACCCGGGCCAGTATCGCGGCTCTCTGACAGCGGCAGGCCGGTCAACGACACGATTAAAACACTCTGCAAAATCAAACTATGAACATCGCGCAATCAGCTAAAGTAATCCGCTTCCATCAGGTCGGTGGGCCCGACGTGTTGAAATTGGAGACCGTTGAAATCCCCGCTCCCGCTCCGACGGAAGTCCGCCTTCGCGTCAAAGCGATCGGCGTTAACCGCATCGATGCGGTTTTCAGGCTCGGTTTCTTCGAAAAACCCGTCTTCCCGTCGAGGATCGGATTCGAGGCTGCGGGCGTTGTGGAGTCCGTGGGCTCTGAGGTGAAAAACGTCAAAGTCGGCGACACAGTCAGTGTCGTGCCCGGCTTCTCCAATCGAGACTACGGCACCTACGGCGAGTTGATTCTCGTTCCCGCCTACACGCTTCAGAAACATCCGGAGACGCTTTCGTTCGAAGAGGCAGCCTCGCTATGGACGAGCTATCTCGCCGTGTACGGCATGCTCGTGGACCGCGCGAATTTGAAGGCGGGGCAATCCGTGATCATCAACGCCGCGTCCAGTGGCGCCGGTCTCGCCGCGATTCAAATGACGAATCTCCTCGGAGGAGTTTCGATCGCACTCACAACATCCGAGACCAAAAAAGCCGCGCTGCTGAAAGCCGGCGCACAACACGTCGTCGTGACCGGCGCAGGCGATTTCAGCAGCGAGGTGCTCGCCCTCACCGGAGGCAAAGGCGCCAATCTCATCCTCGACGGTGTCGGCGGTGCGGAGTTTGCGAAGCTGGTGGCGGTGGCAGCCGAGAGAGCGAAGATCATGGCGTACGGCGTTCTCAGTCGCGATCCGGGGACATACCCGGCATTGGGCGTGGTCTTTAAGATGCTCACGGTTGAGGGCTACAACATGGGCGACCTCCTGATGGATCCGGTGAAAACGCAGGCCGGGATTGCGTTCGTGAAAGACGGCGTTCGAGCCGGCAAACTCAAGCCGACCGTGGGCAAAATCTTCCCGCTGGAAGATGCCGCAGAATCGCACCGTTACTTGGACGCCCATCAGCATTTCGGAAAAGTCGTGCTGAGCGTCCGCTAAAATTCGGGCGCAGCGGAGACGTCTTCGCTGCCCTTCTGTCAGCGCGCGAACAATCGACACCTCATCCGCGAATGACGCTCAACCCGTCAGCGGCGGGCAGGAAAAGCCGGAGCTAAAAAGCTCCGGCTTTTTTGTCTTCGCGTGTCGTCCAGCGAACAACGTCAGGAAACGTCATCGCCAGGCGTTTTGCGCGCGGCGATCCGGCCGCTCACGGAACGAGGATCTGGTCGATGTTGCCGAGGTCGGCCCCGGTAGAGGCGAACCGGATCGTGTTCGTCGCGTTGTTGTTGAGGGTGATATTCACGGTGAGCGTATTCCACGTCGCCCATGCACCGGTCGGTTGGAACGTGATGTTCGTGCTGGAGCCGTTGACGGTGAGCGTGCCCGTGCGCGCATTCCCAACGCCCAACGCATAGCGGATCTGCAAGGCTTTCGTGCCGCCGCCGTTGCCGTCGACATTGTTGAAGGTAAGCGTGCCACCGTTCACCGGGAAGTTGGCAAAGCCGGTCCCATTAAAACCAGCGTGGTTGCTGTCGATGGTCACACCGCCAGCGCGCGTGCCGCTCTCGGCCTGATACGTGTCGGGCGTGGTGCCGGTCGCGCCACTCTGATTAACTGTAATCGTGCGGGTAATACCGCCGCCTGCGACGGTGACGGTGCCGCTGCGCGCGGACGTGCCGGTGTTGGTCGTGACGGTGACCGTGGCAGTAGCGTTGTTGGAACCGCTAGCCGGAGTGACGGTGATCCACGACTGATTGTCCGTCGTCGTCCACGCTATGTTGGACGTGATCGAGAACGTCGTGCTGCCGGCGCTCGCGCCCAGCGAGAGCGAAGACGTAGACACGGTGAGCGTCGATGTGCCGGGCGGTGGCAAAGCGGCGCCGCCGACCAGTGTGCGCAGGTTGTCCGCGTCCGTAACTGCGCCCGTGTTCCAGTCAAACATCTGCCCCGCGATATCCCAGTAGATCGGCTTGAGACCTTTGCTGTTGGCGACGTCCACCACGGTTTTGTGGAAAAACGTCCGGGAGGCGACGTGCAGGTTGTGGTCGGCACCGGTGAGGTCCGACGTGACGGCGCGTTTGAAGGCTTGGAATTCGCCGACGATCACGGGAATTCCGCGGTTGATGAACTTGGTCCGCATCCTTTCGAACTGCGTGTTCACGTAGGCCTCTTCGCCCCAGTTCGCGTTGCGATCGGTGCGAGTGGCGTGGTGATAAGCCTGTCCCCAGAAGTAGAACATTTTTCCCCAATCCGCGTCGGCCGTCATCAGGGTCCATTGATAGGGCGAGTAGTAGTGGACCTCGACGATCAGGCGTCCGGACGCTGAGTCGGTGGGCAGCGTGTTCATCAGCGAATCGGTCAGGTCGATGTCGGTGCTCGGCCCCTGGATCGCGAGCCAGCGGGTGCTGTTGTTGCCGCCCGTGGCGCGCACGGCGTTGATGAACGTCTGGTAGTACGCCGTGAGCGTGGACATCTCGCCGGCGGTATCGACGTTCGGCTCGTTCGCTCCCGCGAAGATCAACCGGCTGTCGTAATTCCGAAACGTCGTGGCGATCTGCGTCCAATAGGACTGCATCTTCGCGTTGATCGTCGGATTCACGCTGTCGGTGATATTGTTCTCCAACCAGCCGTTGTCCCAGTGGCAGTTGATAATCACGTACAGGTTTCGGGCGACGCACCAATCGACCACCTGTTTGACGCGAGCCATCCAGGCAGCGTCGATCTGGTAGGTGGACTGGTTCGCGTGGCTGTCCCACGCGACGGGCAGGCGCACGGTGTTGAAGCCGGCGTTCGCGACGGCGTTGATCAGGTTCTGGGTCGCGGCCGGACCCCACGTGCCTTCGCCGCTGGGCGGCTCCAGTGTGTTACCGAGGTTCCAGCCGTAGGTGGGCGTGGGTAGCTGCGCGAATGCTGCCAGGGGCAACATGAGTATGCATGCGAGCACGATGATCCGATGGGATATCAGTCTTTTCATAACTACTCCATTTTGGGTGTTGCGGCACGATAAGGGGGTATGCCGTACCGACAGTTGGTTGTTGGAGTGCCGAAAATGGTCAACGATGAATTATCGTTAAATCTCCTGTGCGCGACAAGTGTGCTCAGCGTGCGGATACTGGTCGCAAACACGCCGTTGCCTCACGGGTGGTGACGCAACAATGCGACGGACTTCGACCGGTCAGCCGGCGTCCCGCGCGCCCGGCAGCACTTCCTTCCACGATGCATTCAGCAAGCCTGCATCTTGCTCGCTGCACCGATCAAGCTGACGCCAACGCCGGATCGCGCGACGCTTCGTGCGCTACGGTTGCGGTTGCAGGATCGCGAGGGCGAGGGCGCGCGTTTCCGGGCGAAGCGCAGGCGACGAGTTCGCATACCGATACGCGCCGGTCGCGTCGTGTTCGGCCCAGAGGCGGATGAGATCGATCAGCGTGTGCGCACGCAGTTCGGGATCGGAAATGCTCTCCGCCCAGCTCGCGGCGACGTCCGGCTTTTTCTCCACCAACGCGGGCATGACGGCTATCGCCGCTGCGCCGGCATCGAGGTCGGGACCGGGATCGAATTTATCCATCCAGTCCGAAGCCGCCGCCGAGTCGCGATACACCCACTGCGTCAGGCCTTCCTTCAACGCTTCCAAACGGGACTCTCCCACGGGCAGCTTTTGTGCGTACGCGACCAAACTCGCCGGATCGCTGCTCCCCCACCCTGCGAAGAATCCGTTCAACGCTTCGCGGCGTACGGCCGCGTCGGAAATTTTGTCGAGGCCGGCCAGCGCCGCCTGCGGCTGCCAAACCGCCCACGCGTGATAAACATTCGCGAGCCACGCGGCTCGAAACGGCGCCGCTCCGGCAGCGGCAAACTCGGTGGCGATTTCGAACTCGCCCGCGCGCGCGAACGCACTCACCAGCGCGTTGCCGTGATCGCTCGCCAAAAGCGGATCGGCTGCGATGAGGCGCTGGAAAACCGAGACCGCCTCATGCGGGTTCACGACGGCGCCTGCCGCGATTGCCTCGACTGCGGCGCGGCGTTCTTGCGAACGCACATGCGCGAGCACCCATTCCGCCGCAGCCTGCGGATCGCGTGTCGCCCAACCGTGAAGCGCCGCGTTGCGAAACAACTCCCGCTGTCGGGGCGTGGTCGCCTCCGCGGCGAGTTTCAATGCGGCGGCGTTTTCGCGCGCGCCGAGTTCCCGCAGACACGCGCGCAAGTCGTCTTCCGTCTCTGGTGTCTGCGGCCGGTTGCGGAGAAATTCCCATCGCGCGAACAAATCATCAGCGGCCTGCGCGTCGTGCGGTGTTATCTGACCAGCGAGTCCCCCGCTCTCGATGAAGCCGGCCATCGTACGCGTTGCGGACTGCGCCTGCACGTTTGTGTGAGCACACGCGTCAGCGTCGTTCGTGACGGATTCGCGCCCGAGGAAAAACGCGGCCGCCATGCCTCCGACGGCCATTGCCGGCATCAGGTATCGTCTACCTTTCCGTTCGGGAGACATGGCGGTTTTTAACGCGGGCTTTCTTCGGAACCTGCTGTAGTCGCCGGACCTCAGCGCTTACTGACTGGGCACACTGTTGAGTGCGGCAACGGGGTCCCATGCAACGTACGTACCCCAATTCACGTACGTGGAACCCCAATACGAAGCAGGGCCGAAGATGTTGGCGGTGGTGTATCGGGCGGCTTCGGTGGCGGTCAGCTGCCTGGACCATGAGACACGGCTGGAGACATTGATCGCCGCGGTGCCGCTGATGTTCTTGCTGTCATACTCGGCGAAGCGCGTCGTCGCAGCGGGATTGGTGTTGCCCGAATCCCACGGATGCCAGCCGGCGGCAATGATATGCGTGTCCATCTTGCAGGAGATGAAGGTCGCGCTGGATTTTTTAGTGGCGTACTGCCACGGGCGGCCGAGGTAGGTGGCGTTGTTATTGACAGAGGTGACGGTGGAGTAACGCGTGCCCGTCTCGGGATCGATCGCGGTGACCGGGTTTTTCGTCAGCGCGCAGTATTTGAAGACGAGGCCGATGGCGGTGGTAGGCTCGGTGTTGGGCGCGGTGATGTAGCCCCAGGTGTTGCTTTCGTTGATGTAGCAGGAATTGAAGAGCGCGGTGGCGTTGCCGAAGATGAAGTCGGTATCGCCGGTGATGTGGCAGCCCGTGAAATACTGGCGGCCGTTGTGGACCCAGAGCGTGTCCTGAAAGCCAAAGAAGCGGCAATTGGAGAAGGCCAGGCGGTCGGCGTAGGTGAGCAGCGCGACAGCCTGGGCGATGTTGTCGTGGGAGGAGTTTTGAAACGTGATGTTCTTGGCCACGAAGTCTGGCGCGTTGATGCGCGTGCTGGCGCTACCGGAGGTCCCCACCGTGCCGCCGGAGCCATTGGAGGACGTGGCGTTGAGGTTGTAGGTGAGTACAACCTTCGTCGCGTCAGTCGTCTGGCCGACGAAGCAGAGGTAGGGTTTGTTGCTGGGGACGGTGATCTTTTCCTTATAGGTGCCGGGCGCGATGTAGATGATGGTGCGGTTGCTCGCGGTGCCCGCGGGAGCGGCATTCACGGCGGCCTGCACGGTTTGATGAGCGCCGTTGGCGCCGGTGGGATTGACGTAGAGATTGGTGGCGGCCGGAAGAGCGGTGGCTGCGAGGAGCGTGAGCGAGAGGAAAGGTAAGAGCTTCATGGGGCGAGAAGGTGAGAGCTGTTGGGTGGAGGAGACAGAATGCCTGGGATGTCACGGATTCACCGTACATCCCTGGCATGAACGGACAGGCCGCTGGGATTAGCGATTGCCGGCGCCGGCCTTGACGAGCGCCGGGACATTCGCCGTGGCGTCGAGCGTGTAGCCGTAAGGCGGAGTGAAAACAGTGTCGCTGCTCACCGTCTGGGTGCCCGTGCAGTTGTTGAAGACGTTGCCGACCGTCTTGAGCTTGGCGGCTTCGGTTTTCACGAGGGGATTCTTCACGCCGTCATAGTAATTATTCTGGCTGAGCATCTGGGTGACGTTGCGTGCGCCGGTGCAGTAATCGTTTCCGGCGCAGTCCCAGTAGTTGTTATACATGTGGCAGGGGCCGAAGCGGTCGGCAGGCATGCGCTGTTTGCAGCCAGTGCTCCACCAGTTGTGATGGAA
>CAMLSH010000099.1 GCA_946482625.1 uncultured Opitutaceae bacterium | reverse complement strand
TGATCAGCCACGTGAGCTCGATCGAGATGATCAACTGCTTCGAAAACACCGGCGCAAAAACCGACGAGTGGGGCAATCCAGTGCCCTGAACAGTCAGCGTCCCGCGCGCCTGCCACAGTCTTTCTACGCCAAAATGCGGGCGGTTTATCCGCCCGCCTTTTTTGTGCCCGCATGCCACGATCCCTCAGGCGATCTCCCCAGATCGCGCCGCCGATTCCGCCGCGCGCCGCCCTTCCTTAAGCGTCTGTCTACACCCCGGAAATCCATGCTAGGCAGTTTTTTCCGGGAGCCACCGAATCGGCCTCCATTTCCATCAATGAGGAGAAGTCCTTATATTTTTATCATCTTTAATCAGCTCTAAATAAGCGAGTTGCGGAGTCGTTACTTCAGCTAGCACCACGGCTGCTAAATAGAGCCTGCATCAGTCTCTACGCGCCGACCTCAACCCCCTGCTCGCATGAAATCCAAAGTCGTTTCCCGCATCTTCAAAAATCCACTTCGCACCGCCAATCGCAGCGCGAAGAGTTCCGTCCCTGCCTTCGTCGCCGCGTATCAAAAATCCCTGGAAAGCGCGTTGCACAGCCACGACTGGCGTAACGTCGAGCTGCTCGCCCGCACGCTTCAGCACTGCTGGAAAGAAGGTCGCGGCGTGTTTCTCTGCGGCAACGGCGGCAGCGCCGCCAACGCGATCCATCTCGCGAACGATCTTCTTTACGGCGTCGACAAAATCGCCGGTCGCGGCCTCCGCGTTCACGCGCTTCCCGCCAACGCCGCCGTCATGACCTGCCTCGCCAACGACGTCGGCTACGACGCCGTGTTCTCGCAACAACTCGAGGTTCACGCCCGCGCAGGTGACGTGCTCATCGTTTTCTCCGGCAGCGGCAATTCGCCGAACATCGTCAAAGCCCTCGAAAAAGCGCGCGAACTCGGTATGAACAGTTTCGCCGTCCTCGGCTTCAGCGGCGGCAAATGCCTCACCCTCGCCGATCACCCCATTTATTTCCCCGTGCACGACATGCAGGTCGCCGAAGATCTCCAGATGATGGTCGGTCACATGTGCATGCAGTGGCTGCGCAATAATCACCCGTAATTTTTATCCCCTCATATGAACGGACGCATCGCCGTCGTCGGCAGTAATTCATTCTCAGGGGCCGCCTTCGTGCGGTATTGTCTTGAGCAGGGTCTCGAAGTTTTGGGTACAAGCCGCTCGGTCGAACCCGCCCGCTGCTTCCTGCCCTATCGCTGGCTCGATTCGGAAAAGCAGAAACGCTTCCTCTTCGTCCAGGCCGACATCAATCACGACCTCCCGCGCCTCATGGCCGCGCTCGACGAGTTCAAGCCCGCCTGGGTCGTGAACTTCCTCGCGCAAGGCATGGTCGCGCAAAGCTGGCTGCAACCCGGCCACTGGTATCAGACCAACGTGGTCGGCAACGTCCTCTTCCACGACGAACTCCGTAAACGCACCTGGCTCGAAAAATACGTCCACGTCGGCACGCCCGAAGTCTACGGCAGTACCTCCGGCCTGATCGACGAGACCGCGCCATTTAACCCGAGCACGCCCTACGCCGCCTCGCGCGCCGCGTGCGACCTGCACCTGCGGACCTTCGTGCAGCAGTACAAATTTCCCGTCGCCTGGACCCGCGCCGCCAATGTCTACGGCCCCGGCCAACAGCTCTACCGCATCATCCCACGCACGATCCTTTTCATCAAACTCGGCCAGAAGCTCAGCCTCCACGGCGGCGGCCACTCGGTGCGCTCATTCATCCACATCGACGATGTCGCCAAAGCCACCCTCGCGATCGCGAAGCAGGCGCCCATCGGCGAAACCTACCACCTTTCCACGCCACGCTTCGTCTCCATCCGCGAACTCGTCGAGATGACTTGCCGCATGATGGGCGCCGACTTCAACGCAGTCGTGAACGTCAGCGAAGACCGTCCCGGCAAAGACGCCGCCTACCTGCTCGATAGCAAAAAGGCCCGCACCACGCTCGGCTGGTCCGACACCGTCGCCCTCGAAGAGGGCGTGCGCGAAACCATCGCGTGGATCGACGAGCAGTTCGAAGAAATCCAGCAACAGCCGTTCGACTACATTCACAAAGCCTGAACTCGCAGGAATCCCCGGCCATGCTCGTTAACTCAAAAATCCTCTCCTACACTGAAGCGCCGTCGCGCTTCGAAGCTCTGCGCGCCTCGGGCAAAAAGATCGTCCACTGCCACGGCACCTTCGACATGGTCCACCCCGGCCACATCGTTCACTTCGAGGAAGCCAAGGCGCTCGGCGACATCCTCGTTGTCACGATTACGGGAGAGAAATTCGTCAACAAAGGCCCGGGCCGCCCCTACTTCAACGACGCCCTCCGCTCCCGCTGGCTCGCCGCGCTCGGCTGCGTGGACTACGTTGTCATCATCCCTTTCGCCGCCGCCGTCGAAGCCATCGAATGCGTGCGCGCTCACTACTACTGCAAAGGCCGCGAGTACGAAAACCAGAGCAACGACGTGACCGGCAACATCGCCGACGACGTCACCGCCGTGAAACGCGTCGGCGGAGAAATGCGCTACGTCGGCTCGATAGTTTTCAGCTCCACACGCCTGCTCAACGACCACTTCGACCCCTACCCGGCCGACGTGAAAGCGTTCTGTCAGGACGTCGCCAAAACCTGCTCTGCGACGAAATTCCGCGAGATCGTGGACAACTTCTCGCAGCTCCGCGTGCTCGTCGTCGGCGACATCATCTTCGACAAGTACACCACGCTCGAAGTCCAAGGGCTCACCTCGAAAAACCGCATTCTCTCCGGCCGCCATGTCTCCGACGAAATGCAGGCCGGTGGCGCGCTTGCTGTCTTCCGCCACCTCCGCGAATTCACGCCGCACGTGAAGCTCATCAGCCTCGCAGGCAACGAGCCCTGGCTCGAAGCCGAACTCTCGCAGTACATGCAGCCTCACGAGCAGGACATCGTCCGCTCCGACGATTTCACCACTATCGTGAAGCAGCGCTTCGTCGAACCGCGCCACGAGGGCAAAGAGCTCCAAAAGCTTTTTTCCGTTAACTACATCAACAAGCGCGCTCCAAAAGAGGCACTCCAGTATTCAGTCCTCGAACGCATCGCCGATCAAATCGACGACTATGACCTGGTCCTCGTGATGGATTTCGGCCACGGCCTCATGGAAGATCTCGTGCGCGTTTACGTCCAGCAGCGCGCCAAGTTTCTCGCCGTAAACTGCCAGACCAATTCCAACAACCACGGCTTCAACATTCTCACCCGCCGCTATAGCCGCGCCGACGCCTTCTCACTCGATCAGGCCGAGATGAATCTCGCCGTCGGCCGCCGAGACATCGACTTCGGGAACGAACTCACGGCCCTCGCTTCGCAGTTGAACAGCCGATACGCTTGGCTCACCCGCGGCGCCACACAAACGCTCGGCCGCAACTGCCAGAAAGAACTCTGCGCCTGCGCGCCATTCGAGCGTACCGTCGTCGACACCCTCGGTGCCGGTGACGCCTTCTGCGCCGCCGCGTCGCTCGCCGCCGTCAGCGGACTCCCGCTCAATCTCGCCACATTCATGGGCCAGCTCGCCGGAGCCCAAGCCGTCAAAATCGTCGGCAACTCCGAGCCCATCCGTAAGGCCAAGTTCCTTAAAGCAGGCCAGTCCATGCTGGCGTTTTAATTTTTCAAACAACCCCCAACTCATCGCTTCACATGAACATCCTTCTCACCGGAGGCTGCGGCTACATCGGTACGCCGCTCACCCAAAGCCTGCTCGCCGCCGGCCATAACGTCACCGTCGTCGACCTTCAGTGGTTCGGCAATTTCCTCACACCGCATCCGAATCTCACGGTCATCCGCGAGGACATCCGTAATCACGAAAAAATTCCGATGACCGGCATCGATGCCGTCCTTCATCTGGCCAACGTCGCCAACGATCCGTGCGCCGATCTCGACTCGAAGCTCAACTGGGAGGTCAACGCCCTCGCCACCATGTTCCTCGTCGAGCGTGCCATCGCCCACAAGGTCCCCCAATTCATCCACGCCAGCTCCGGCAGCGTCTACGGCGTGAAGTCCGAGCCCGAGGTCACTGAGGATCTTTCGCTCGTCCCAATCTCCGACTATAACAAAACCAAGATGGTCAGCGAACGCGTGCTCCTGAGCTATCAGGACCGCATCAAGGTCAACATCGTCCGTCCCGCCACCGTCTGCGGTTACTCGCCACGCATGCGCCTCGATCTCTCGGTCAACATGCTGACGATGCAGGCCCTCGTG
Organism: uncultured Opitutaceae bacterium; assembly: GCA_946482625.1. The sequence goes on along the minus strand of CAMLSH010000099.1, from coordinate 5,570 downwards.
AATAAAAAGATCACCGTCTTCGGCGGCGATCAGACGCGCCCCAATATCCACATTCAGGATATGATCCGGGTGTACCACCATTTCCTCGCCGTCGGCAAACAGCACACCGGCATCTTCAACGCCGGCTTCGAAAACATTTCCATTCTCGACATCGCCCACCGCGCCCAGCGCCACATCCCGGCCGAGATCATCGTCACGCCGTCGAACGATCCACGTTCCTATCGTCTCTCGTCAAAGAAACTTCTCGCGACCGGTTTCGCTCCAAAATTCACCGTCGAAGACGGCATCCTCGAAGTCATCGCCGCCCAACGCGACGGCCGCCTCAAGGACAACGAGAACTGCTATAACATCAAAACGATGAAGCGCCTCGCGATCGCCGCCTGATCGCCCGCCTCATCCGCGCGTTCGCTTCCTCCGCGCTTATGAAAACTCCCGCCGCCATCCTCGTCGAACAGCGCCAGCCGCTCGTCATCGACGAAGTCGAGATCCCTGCGCTCAGCTATGGCCAGGTGCTCGTCCGCATGACTGCGAGCCGTATCTGCGGTTCTCAGCTCGGCGAAATCGACGGTGTCAAAGGCCCCGACAAATACCTCCCGCATCTCCTCGGCCACGAGGGCGGCGGCGTGGTGCTTGAAACCGGCCCCGAGGTCACGCGCGTCAAAGCAGGCGATCACGTCGTCCTCCACTGGCGCCCTGCCGCGGGCATTCAGGCGCGCCCCGTCACCTACAAGCTCGGCGGCAAAACGATCAACGCGGGTAACATCACCACGTTTCAAAATCTCACCGTCGTATCCGAAAACCGGCTCACCCCCGTTCCCACCGGCACCGATCCCGAGATCTCCTCGCTCCTCGCCGACACGCTGACCACCGGCTTCGGCTCCGTGACGCGCAACGCCAAGGTCACCCTCGGCGAATCCGTCATTGTCGTCGGCGTCGGCGGCATCGGTCTCGGCGCGATCCTCGGCGCAAAACTTTCCGGCGCGCACCCGATCATCGCCGCCGATATCCACGACAACAAACTCGCCAAAGCCCGCGAGTACGGCGCGACTCACACCATCAACACGCGCACCGAAAACCTCGTCGAGGCCGCCACACGCATTCTCGGCGGCAGCGGTGCCGACGCCGTCTTCGATGGCACCGGCAATCCCGTCGTCATCGATCAGGCGTGGAAGATCACGAACAACAAAGGCCGTCTCGTCCTCATCGGCGTGATGCGTCACGACCAGTCTTTCAGTCTCAACACGCTCCCGCTCCACTTCGGCAAAGTCCTCACCGGCTCCGAGGGCGGCGCGAGCATCCCGCACGTCGATATCCCGCGCTACCTGCGCATGATCACCGACGGCCGTTTCGATCCGCGCGGCTTCGTTTCACACCGCTGCCGCCTGACCGACATCAACCAAGCCATCGCCGCCATGCGCGCCGGTGAATCGATCCACACCATGATCCATTTTGAGAACGCCGCCTGATGCTCCACTTACCCTCCCATTCTCCCGCGACCGCGTTCGGTGCCGACATTCCGGCGCTCGAAAAAATCGCCAGCGATCTCCGCTACCAGGTCGTTCAACTCTCCCACAACGCCGGCACGCCCCACCTCGGCTCCGCGCTTTCGTGTATCGACATTCTGGTGGCCGCCTATTGGCGCGCGCTCCGCATCGACCCGGCGAAGGCCGCCGACTTCGAGCGTGACCGCTTCATCCTGAGCAAAGGCCACGCGGCCTCCGCGCTCTACGCCGCCTTGTCCGCGCGCAACTTTTTCCCCGAGAGCTGGCTCGATTCCTTCGGCAAGCACGGCAGCAAACTCGCCGAACAGCCCGCGCCCAACTGCGCCCCCGGCGTCGAACTGGCCACCGGCTCGCTCGGTCACGGACTGCCTGTCGGCATCGGCTTCGCGCTCGCGGCCCGTCTCGCGAAAAAAGCCTACCGCACCTTCGTCGTCATGAGCGACGGCGAGTGCAACGAGGGCTCCGTCTGGGAGGCCGCCATGTTCGCTCCCGCGCAACGTCTCGGCCGCCTCGTCGTCGTCATCGATTACAACAAATGGCAGGCCACCGGCCGCAGCGACGAGGTGCTCAACCTTCCGTCGCTCGTCAATAAGTGGCGCGCCTTCGGTTGGGCCGCGCGCGAGGTGAATGGTCACTCGATGAACGAGCTCGTCGATGCACTCTCAGGCGATTTCCCCGCCGAGGGACAACCCACCGCGCTCATCGCGCACACTGTGAAGGGCAAAGGCATTTCCTTCATGGAGGACGATAACAACTGGCACTACCGCATTCCCACCGGAGAAGAAGTGGCCGCCGCCGCCAAGGAGCTCGCTGTCGCATGAGAAACGCTTTCGCCAAGGAAATCACCCGCCTCGCCCAGGCCGACGAACGAATCGTCCTGCTCTCGGGCGACATCGGCAACCGCCTCTTCGACGACTTCAAGGCGCTCTGCCCCGGCCGCTTCTTCAACTGCGGCGTCGCCGAGGCCAACATGATCGGCCTCGCCGCCGGTCTCGCCATGTCGGGCTTCCGCCCCGTGTGCTACACCATCACGCCCTTCGTCACCTACCGTTGCATCGAGCAAATCCGCGTCGATGTCTGCTATCACGAAGCACCCGTCACTATCGTCGGCACCGGCTCCGGCCTCTCGTACGCTTCACTCGGCGCCACGCACCACTCCTGTGAAGAAATGGGCATGCTCCGCCTTCTGCCCGGCATGAACGTTCTCGCTCCGGCCGACTCCGCCGAAGTCCAGTCCTGCCTTCAGGCCGCCATCGCGAGCAACCAACCCGCCTATCTCCGCATCGGCAAAAAGGGTGAACCGAAAGTTCACGCAAAACCACCCGCGTTCCGCATCGGTCAGGTCATTCCGCTTCGCGAAGGCCACGATGTCACCTTCGCCGCCGCCGGCACGATTCTGCCCGTCGCCCTCGCTGCCGCCGATCTTCTCACCGCTCAAGGTCTCTCTGTCGGCGTCGTCAGCATGCCGAGCGTCAAACCGCTCGACACCGCCTTCCTTCAACGCGCCTTCGATGAATGCCGCGTCGTCGCCACCGTCGAAGAGCACAGCATCCTCGGCGGACTCGGCGGCTCGGTCGCCGAATGGTTGAGCGATCAACTGTCGCCGCGCGCCCGCCTCGTGCGCTTCGGCACGCCCGACGAGTTTCTCCACGAAACCGGCGAGCAGGAAGAAGCCCGTGCCCACTTTGGCCTTACCGCCGAAAAACTGGCCGCACGCGTCACCGCCGCACTCGAGCAAGCAGCCGCCGTCCGATGATTCTCGGTGTCGATTTCGACAACACCATCGTCGCCTACGACTCGCTCTTTCACCGCGTCGCGCTCGAACGCGGCCTGATCCCGGCCGATCTGCCGGTTAACAAAACCGCCGTCCGCGATCACCTCCGCGCCACCGGTCGCGAAGATATCTGGACCGAGATGCAGGGCGACGTCTACGGCGCCCGCCTGAACGAAGCCGAGCCCTACCCCGGCGTACTCGCCTTCTTCCGCACCGCTCGCGAGCGCGGTATTCCGCTCCGCATCATCAGCCACAAAACACGCCACCCCTATCGCGGCGAGAAACACGACCTCCACGCCGCCGCCCGCGCCTGGCTCACGCAGCACGGCTTCTTCGCCACCGACGGCATCGGCCTGCGCGAAGACGAAGCCTTCTTCGAACTCAGCAAAGCCGAAAAACTCGCCCGCATAGCCGCCTGCGGCTGCACGCATTTCATCGACGACCTTCCCGAACTGCTCGCCGAGCCCACCTTTCCGAAAACCGCCGCACGCTTCCTCTTCGACTCCCAAAATCTCTACGCCGACACCTCTGACATCCGTCGCGTCACGACCTGGATCGATCTCACCCGCGAACTCCTCGGCAAGGAATGCTGGCTCCTCACCGCCGAACGTCTCGCCGCCACACACGCGCTTCCGCTCTGGGAAAAACCTCAGCCGCTCACCGGCGGCGCCAACAACCGCGTCGTCCGTCTCGGCGACGCCGTGCTCGCGAAACGCTATTTCCACCACCCCGCCGACCCACGCGACCGCTTCGCCACGGAACGCGCCTTCTATCGCTACGCCACCGCCGCGGGCGTGACCCAACTTCCCCGCGCCCTCGGCTGGGACGAACCGCAACGCCTCGGCCTTTTCGCCTTCGTCGAAGGTCGCTCTCCCTCCACCGCTTCCCGCCCGCACGTCGAAGCCGCCGTCGCCTTTTTCACCGCGCTCAACCGCTCCCGCGCTCTTCCCGAAGCCGCCGCGCTACCCGCCGCATCGGAAGCCTGCTTCTCGCTCGACCAACACCTCGCCACCGTCCGCCGCCGCATCGACACGGTGAGCGCTCTACCCCACGAAGACGCGCTCGACGCCTCCGCCATCGCCTTCGTCAACGACACGTTGATCCCTGCCTGGGCCGCCACCGAGTCCTCCCTGCGCGCCGAGTTCAACTCCGCTCAACTCGCCCGCGACCTCTCCGTCTCCGAGCGCTGCGTCTCACCGTCCGACTTCGGCTTCCATAACAGCCTGCTCACTCCCTCGGGCGAACTCGTCTTCATCGATTTCGAATACGCGGGCTGGGACGATCCCGCGAAACTCGTCGGCGATTTCTTCTGCCAGCCCGACATCCCCGTTTCGCTCGCGCACATCGATTGGTTCATCGCCTCGGTCGCTTCAGCGCTGCAACTCACCGCCCGCACCGCCTTCACCGCGCGCTGCCGCGCGCTGCTGCCACTTTATCGCATCAAGTGGACCTGCATTCTCCTCAATGAATTCACTCGCGCCGGTCGTGATCGCCGCGTCTTTTCACTCGGAGCGAACGCCGCCACCGCCCGCCGCGAACGCCAGCTCACCCGCGCCCGGCAGATGCTGGGCGCTGTAACGACCACCGTCTGATTCTTTCGTCATGGCCTACGTCGATTTCATTTCTCCCCTGCATAAAAAAACCACGCGCGACTATCTCGGCCGCGTGAACGAGTTCCCGAAAGCTCAAGCCGCCGAGCTCGCGAAACAGTTCGCCTATGACTACTGGGACGGTGATCGGAAGACCGGATACGGCGGCATGAAGTACGATGGTCGCTGGCGCGCCGTCGCCGAGCTGATGGTGAAACACTACGGCCTCAAAGCAGGCAGCCGCGTCCTCGATGTCGGCTGCGGCAAAGGATTTCTCCTCTACGAATTCACCCAGATCGTCCCCGGCATCGAGATCGTCGGCCTCGATGTTTCGACCTATGCGATCGAACACGCGAAGCCCGAGGTGAAGCCCTTCCTCCAAGCAGGCCACGCGAAGAGCCTGCCCTTCGCCGACAAGTCCTTCGACCTCGTCATCACGATCAACACGCTGCACAACCTCTACTGCTACGATCTCGACACCGCCCTGCGCGAAATCGAACGCGTGAGTCGCGGTGGCAAATACATCTGCGTCGAGTCGTACCGCAACGAAGCCGAAAAAGTGAACCTGCTCTACTGGCAGCTCACCTGCGAAATGTTCTGCACTCCAGAAGAGTGGCAGTGGTGGTTTACCCACACCGGCTACACCGGCGACCACAGTTTTATTTTCTTCGAATAAGCCCATGAGCAGCGCATCACTCACCGCTC
>CAMLSH010000098.1 GCA_946482625.1 uncultured Opitutaceae bacterium | reverse complement strand
ACATCGATTGGGACCACATCTTCGGCAAACTCGGCGTGCGCTGGTTCCACACCGGTGGCATCTTCGCCGCCCTCTCCACGTCGGCCGCCGAGACCACCATCGAAGCCGTCAAAGCCGCCAACAAGTACGGCACGATCGTGTCCTACGATCTCAACTACCGTCCTTCGCTCTGGAAAACCATCGGCGGCCTCAAGAAGGCGCAGGAAGTTAACCGCGAGATCGCGAAGTACGTCGATGTCATGATCGGCAACGAGGAAGACTTCACCGCTTCCCTCGGCTTCGAAGTCAAAGGTGCCGAAGACCTCAAACACATCGAGACCGGCGCCTTCAAATCGATGATCGAAACCGCCGTGAAAGAATTCCCGAATTTCAAAGTCGCCGCGACCACGCTCCGCCACGTCATCACCGCCACGAAGAATGACTGGAGCGCGATCCTCTGGCACGACGGCAAATTCTACGAGAGCCGCCAATATCCCGGCCTCGAGATCCTCGACCGCGTCGGCGGCGGCGACAGCTTCGCCTCCGGCGTACAGTTCGGCTTCATGGAGTTCAACGATCCCCAGAAAGCCGTCGAATACGGTGCCGCTCACGGCGCGCTCGCCTCGACGACCCCTGGCGACACATCGATGGCCACCCGTAAGGAAGTCGAGAAGCAGATCTCCGGCGGCGGCGCTCGCGTGGTCCGCTGATCGCTCAGGCCAAAAGACCAAGGAGAGAAAAATCCTCTCCTCTTTCTCTCAATCGTTCTCCTTCAGCCTGGCCCGCCTATGCGAGCCGGGCTTTTTCGTGTCCGACTCCGAGGTGGAATGTGCGCTCCGCGCGCGTTGCTCGACATCGAAAACAGTACTCGATGTGTCGTCTGCAACACCCATCAGCATGCGCGGAGTGCCCGCTCCACCGCGGAAACAGTCGGACGCGATCCGCAAAAAAACCCGCGCCTTTTACAGCGCGGGTTCTATTTTTCCTGAACTGAAACTGAGCTTCGCGTTACTTCCCGATGCCGTAAGCGCGGAAGCCAAGAGCCGTCAGCTTCGCAAGATCGAGAATGTTGCGACCATCGAAAACGAAAGCGGGCTTCGGCATCTCCGCGTAGATCTTCGCAAAATCCAGCGTCTTGAACTCGTCCCACTCCGTGACAACGGCAATCGCGTGCGCGCCTTTGCACGCCTCGTAAGCGTTCGTCGCCACCGTGAGCCGCGGATTCGTCATGCCCTTTCCTAGGGTGTCGCTGACGATCTCATGCGCGGGCACCTTCGGGTCGTAAACCACGACGTTCGCATGCTCCGAAAGCAGATCGCGGCACACGTTGATCGCGGCGGATTCGCGGGTGTCGTTCGTGTCCTTTTTGAAGGCGAAACCGAGCACCGCGATTTTCTTGTCGGCAACCGTGTTGAAGAGCGTCCGCACAATCTTACCCGCAAAACGACGCTTCTGATAGTCGTTCATTGAAACGACCGACTCCCAGTATGCCGCGACTTCCGGCAGGCCGAAGTGCTGACACAGATACACGAGATTCAAAATATCCTTCTGGAAGCAGGAGCCGCCGAAGCCGACGGATGACTTCAAGAATTTCGGCCCGATACGGCTGTCTTTGCCGATCGCGTTGGCCACTTCGTCGACGTCCGCGCCAGTCGCTTCGCACAGTGCGGAGATTGAGTTGATCGAGGAAATGCGCTGCGCCAGGAACGCGTTGGCCACCAGCTTGGAAAGCTCCGACGACCAGAGATTGGTCGTAATGATGCGCTCGCATGGAACCCAGTTGGCATAAACATCGACCAGCGTTTTCATCGCCGCTTCGCCTTCCGGCGTGCGTTCGCCGCCAATCAAAACGCGATCCGGACTGATCAGATCCGCGACCGCCGTGCCTTCCGCGAGGAACTCGGGATTCGAGAGCACCGCGAATTTGATGCCCTTCGTGTTAGCGCTGAGAATCTCCTTAATAGCCTCGGCGGTTTTCACCGGAATCGTCGATTTCTCGACGATGATCTTTGGCGTCGTGGCGACTTCGGCGATCGTGCGCGCGACCGACTCGATGTAGCGCAGATCGGCGGCGCGGCCGGCGCCGACACCGTAGGTTTTGGTCGGCGTATTCACCGCCACGAAGATGATGTCGGCCGCCTGAATCGTGCCGGTGACGTCGGTGGAGAAAAACAGATTCTTGCCGCGACGTTCTTTCACCACCTCATCGAGGCCCGGCTCGTAGATCGGCAGCGTATCGGAGTTCCACGCCGCGATGCGCGTGGCATTCATATCCACCACCGTCACCTGAATGTGCGGAGCCTTAAGGGCGATCATCGCCATGGTTGGACCGCCTACGTAACCAGCACCGATACAACAGATTTTCATAAGATAAGAGTGCGCCGACGCTGTCGGAGCCTTCGGCCGAATCCAAGGTAGATTTTCCCGCAACCGTTGCTAAGGGATGACCTTAGGCCCTGTTTAACCGGGTTTTCACGGGCTGAAACGCTTCGCGACCCTGACGAAACGGCGCCCCGCTTCGACCAGATCCGCCTCGCTCAACACGCCAAAACTAGCCCGCACGAAATTCCGCGCCGGGTCGTCTCCGAAACAAAGTTCCCCAGGCACATAAAGCACGCCCGCGTCGAGGCAGGCCCGGCAAAATGCCGACGCCAAGCCCGTCTCCAACGAAGCCGGTGCGCGAAGCCAAAGATACAGCCCGCCCTCCGGTTCAGCCCAACTCCACCCGAGCGAGCGAAGTCCTTCCGCCACGAGCGTGTCGTGCAGCGCCCGCATCTTTCGCTCATATGCGGGGCGGATCTTCGCGAGCTGGCGGTCGTAATTTTCCGACGCGAGGGCATTCTCCAAAATGGCCTGATTGAAGTTCGCGGTGCCAAAATCGTGATGCCCTTTCACGTGCAACATCTTCTTCAGCCACGCTTCGTCGGTGCAAAGACCATAGCCAACTTTGAGCCCGGTCGCGAACGGTTTGGTGAGCGTGGCCGTGTAGAGCTTCGGGAATTTTTCCCACGCAGGCAGGCTGAGCACGCTCGGCGCGGAGGGCGCCTCACGATAGTAGATCTCCCGATACGCCGCATCTTCCACCACGGGGATGAATAGACCTCGTGAAGCGAGCTGATCGGCGACCGCATTTTTCTCGGCGATAGCAAGTGAGCGCGCAGACGGGTTGGAAAAATAGCTGACGAAATAAACCGCCTTGATACGCTGCGCGTCGCCGCTGCTCGCGAGGGTGTCGAGCACGCGGCCGAGCGCAGGTGCATCGATTTTCCCCGTCTCGTCGACGGGCATCGACACCGCGCGAAGTCCCAAGCCCGTGAGCATTTCGAGAAACACAAAATAGCTCGGGCGATCCACCAGGATGATGTCCCCCGGATCGGCGAGCACCTGCATCGCGAGATAGAGCGCCTGCTGCGAACCGTTCGTGACGAAGAGCCCGCGTTGAAGGACCGCGGCGTCGAGACCGGTTTCATTCTCGTTTTTCGCCAGACGCTCCGCGAGCAACTGCCGCAAACGCGGGCGGCCCTGATTCGTGCCATACTGAAGAAACTCCCGGTCATCGGGATTGGTCAGCAACGCCCGTGTCGCCGCCGCCACGAACTCGGCGGGCAGTGTTGCGTTGTCAGTAAAACCAGCTGCGAGCGAAAGCAGGTTGGGCGCCTCCAACGCCATCGTCATCAGCCGCGCGATGGTCGGCGGCTGGGCGCGTTGACCGAGTGCGGAAAAAGTGACGGGGCATTCAGGAGCGGCTGCGGATTTCATGGGGACGAAATCTTTTTGTGACGCCAGAAAATGCCCGAGGCGAATCCGGAAAAACTGTGCGGCAGAAAACGCCCGGCAGTGTTCCGCAGATACAGCTCGTTTCCCTAACGCGCCGGTTCGACGTCATCCGCAAATCGAGATTCGAACACAGGCGCCATCGCTTCGGCGCGCCCTACCCTCGGAAACCCGGTTCACGGCCACGCTTTAACAAGCGCGGCTACGGGGAGTTCGCCGGACTTTCGTAGCCGCGCTCGTTAGAGCGTGACCTCCGGACCATTCGGTACGGGATGAAGATTAAGAGCGTTGGTTGTTCTGACAAAAAAGGCGCCCGATTGCTCGGGCGCCTTTGAAAGCTAAGACGTGAACTCTCTATCAGCTCGTGATGTTCAACGTGGCTGGTTCAACGAACTCACTCCTTGCGGGAGGCCTCGTCGAGGATGTCGCCGAGGTTCATCATGTCGCCGGAGCTGTCGCGGTTGAGTGCCTCGTAGGTCGCCGTCTCGGCAGCGAGCTGTTCGCTGGAGTAGTTGGCGGCCTTGATCGAGAGACCCAGACGACGCTCGTCGCGGTCGATCTTGATGACGCGGGCCTGAACTTCCTGGCCGGGCTTGAGGACGTCTTTGACCTTGTCGATGCGCTCTTCGCTGATCTGCGAGATGTGCACGAGGCCGTCGATACCGTCCTTGAGCTCCACGAAGGCGCCGAAGGACGTGATCTTGGTGACGGTGCCTTTGACGACATCGCCGATCTTGAAGTGAGCGTCGATGTCGCTCCATGGATCGGTGGCGAGCTGCTTCATGCCGAGGCTGATGCGCTGCTGGGACGGATCGACGTCGAGGACGGTGGCGTCCACTTCGTCGCCCTTCTTGAGCACTTCGGACGGATGATTGACCTTGCGGGTCCAGCTCATGTCGGAGACGTGCACCATGCCGTCGATGCCTTCTTCGAGTTCGATGAAGGCGCCGTAGGTGGTCATGTTGCGGACCTTGCCGCGAACGCGCGCACCGATCGGGTAATTGTGGCGAACCATGTCCCACGGGTTCGGCTCCAGCTGACGGAGACCGAGCGAGATCTTCTGCTCGTCCTTCTGGATACCGAGGACAACGGCATCGAGCTCCTGGCCGACCTTAAGAAGTTCGGAGGGCTTCGAAATGCGCTTCGTCCAGGACATCTCGGTGATGTGCACGAGGCCTTCAACGCCGGGCTCAATCTCAACGAACGCGCCGTAAGGCACGAGGTTGACGACTTTGCCGCGGACCTTGGCGCCGACGGGGAACTTGTGCTCGATCTCGTCCCACGGATTTTTCGTGGTCTGCTTGAGGCCGAGGGAAACGCGCTCTTTCTCGCGGTTCACTTCGATGATCATGACCTGGATCTCTTCGCCCTGCTTGAGCATTTCGGAGGGGTGCGTGATGCGGCCCCAGCTCATGTCGGTGATGTGGAGGAGACCGTCCATGCCGTCGAGGTCGATGAACGCACCGAAGTCGGTGATGTTCTTCACGACGCCCTTGCGGACCTGGCCGGGCTGGATCGTATCCAGCAAGTTACGACGTTTCTGCGTGCGCTGCTCTTCGATGAGTTCGCGACGGGAGAGAACGATGTTCTTACGGTCGAGGTTGATCTTGAGGACCTTGAAGTCGTAGGTCTGGCCCACGTACTGATCGAGGTTCTTCGGCGGCTGCACGTCGATGTGCGAAGCCGGGAGGAAGGAATCGACGCCGATCGAAACGATCAGGCCGCCCTTGACCTTGGCCTTCACGCGACCCGCGGCGATGGAGCCTTCGGGGAACTTCGTGAGGATGTTATCCCAGTTCTTCTTCTGCTCAGCCTTGTCGAACGACAGGATGGGCGCGCCCTGCTTGTCTTCGAGTTTCTCGACGAACACGTCGATCGAGGAGCCGATTTGAAGTTCACCGATATCGATGAATTCGTTGGCGGGGATGACGCCTTCCGATTTGCCGCCGATGTCGACAACGACTTCGTTCTGGCGGATTTCGGTGATGGTGCCGGGGACAATTTCTCCCTCTTTCAGTTTATCGAAGGAGGACTGCGCGAGCAGCTCTTGCATGATTGAACTCATAGCGAAACGTAGCGAGCACCGCCACCTTCGCTCCGCGATGCCGGTCCTTCGCGGTGACCCTTGCGGGCCGTTGGTTGAAGGTTAGCTAACGTGATGATCAGCGGGAGCGATGCGGCGCGCTGATCGGACCAAAAGGAAGTGCCGCAAGGGGCGGAAGTTCGCAAAGCCCCTCACCGCCGGCAAGCCCCAATTCCGCTCTTTTCCGCGGGGACCCGCCCCGTGCCGGGCGAGACGCTTCGACTGGTTCGGCCCGATTGCCCCTCCCCTCCTCCGCTCCTACGCGACGGCGAACGGCGCGCGGAGCCCAAGACGGCCTACGGGCGACGGTTCAAGACGCGAGGTCATCCGGCGCAGATCCGACCTTAATTAAGAGCGGATCTACACCGGGCAGTTTCCGGGAGTCTCGTTAGAATTTGTAGGTAACGGTGAACTCCGCGCGCGTTCCCGGCTCCGCGAAGATCGAGGCGTTGCCGTAGGTGCCGTTATTAGGCGCCCAGTTTTTCTCGTCGGTCACGTTCAAGACGGTGAGCCGCGCCTCCCAGGTTTTCTTGGTGTAGTAGACGCTGCTGTCGATCGCGAATTGCCACGGGATCACCAGCGTGCCCGCCCAGTTGTTGTTGATCTCGTCATGCAGCGTGCCGTTGGCCGAGAAGCCGAAGCCGCTGTCGAATTTGTATGAGAAAAGCGCGTTGAACTGATTGCGCGGCGCGCCCTGCACTTTGATGCGACCTTCGGTCTGCGTCACCGCCTGGACTTCAGGCGCCGCCGGATTGATGAAGCGGACGGGATCGAACCCCGCTGCCACCGCCGAAGCGGGCGCCGTCGCCTCGATCAACGCCCAGGAGAACGTCGCGAAGATACGTTTGTTCGGCTGGAAATTCGTCTCCGCTTCGAAGCCGCGATAACGGTAGGTCAACAAAGGCCCGAGTAACTGCTTTTGCTGACGGGTCTGCTGGAAGAGCGACGCCCCGACGAAAAGTTTTTCGCCAAGAAGGGAATATTTGCTGCCCACTTCGACCAGTTCGCTGGCCTGGGAAAACGCTTCCTTGTCCAAGTAGATCGTGTCGCTGGCCGGCACATAAACGTAGCCGCCGCCGTAACCGCCGCCGTTCCCGGCCGCACCCGAGGTGTTTTCGCTGTAGTTATAAGTCGCGTACGCGGAGACCTTGGGTGTGAAGCTGTAGTTGAGGCTGACGTTGGCGTTGGGCAAAGCCACGTCGATCGTGTCTTCGTAACGCGCCACAAACGGATCGCGCGCCTTGATCCTGCCGAAGTCGAAGCGGACGCCCGTGTGGAGCTTCAGCTTCTCCGAGAGCGACCAACTCGCCTGTGCAAACGGAGCCCCGAAAATCGCACTGCTGATATTGCCATCCGCGCCCGACTCGCCGCCAAACGCGACCCAGCTGGAGCCATAACGTCCTTCCCAACCCGGCACCTGATAGGCCGCAAAGTGCGTGGGAAAATAGATCGAGTTGTAGGCGTTGATCGCGTTGCGATCTTTGGTGATATCCCACGCAGCCGCCGGCTCGAAGAAGAAGTCCGCGTAAGCCTTCACCTTCTGGTAGCGGCCTGAAACACCGAAGTTGATGCTGTGCTCACCGAGCTTCTTCTGAAATTCCAGCCGCGACTCCATCGTGTACGACGGATCGATGATCTCGGAATAGTGGTACGAGCTCAGCGTCTCGCGGCGCGTGTACGTGAAGAGGTTGTTGTTAACGATCGTCAGATCCGGCGATGTGAAAAAACTCTGGATAGCCTGAACCTTGAAATTGCGTCCGATCGAGTTGTCGCCCGGACGCAGTAAACGGGAGCGCCGGTCAATCGGAACCTCCGCTCCGTACGCGATGGTATTGAAGTTAAACGGAGATCCACCGCTATCGATGTTCGTGGCGTTCTGCGGATCGGCGGCGGTGGCCGAGGTGCCGCCATTAATGTTGGTGCCCGTGCGATAGAGACCGTTGTCGATCAGGTTTTGCGTCGGCCGGTTGATGCCGAAATTTTCCACGTACTCCATGTAGGAGGCCTGCGCGTTGACGAAGAGTTCGTAGGTGCTGGAGGGCTTCCAGCTCACCGCACCGTAGAGCGACTGTTTCTTGGTGTAGGAATCGTAGAAGTAACCCTCGCTGTCCTCGCCGGAGTAACTGACACGATAAGCGAGCTTGTCGGACACCGGCCCACCCGTGTCCACGCCCCAACGATAGGTTTCGTAAGAACCGACGGTGGCATAAGCGCTCGATTTTTGCTGATCGAAGAACGGGCGCTTAGTGATGAGATCCACGAAGCCGCCGACATACGTCGAGACGCCCTGAACCGCGGTGGCGGGCCCCTTCACGATGTTGACGGACTCGACCGAGTTAAAGTCGATCGGCATGCCGTTTCCATTGCTGGTGATCCGCTCGCGCATCCCGTTCATGAATACATCGGCCGACTGGCCCCGGATGTCGGGATTTCCCGGCGCGCCGAAATTCGTCCGCGTGTAGGAGCTGGAAGTGAGCTTGGCGAAATCGCGCACATCCTGGATGCTGATCGCATTGAGCTGCTCACGGGAGATGATGGTGACGTTGCGTGGCGTCGCCATGATGTTGTCGGCGGTGCCAAATACGGAGTTGAATGGACGCGAGGTCGGCAGGATCTGCTGCTCGATCGGCACGTCGGTCACTTCCAGTTTTTCCATCTTCACGGTCTCGTCGGCCATTTCGGGACTTTGAGCTGCGAGTGGAGAAGCGGCCAGCGATGCGGCCGTCAGTGCGGTTGCCAGTTTTCGATAGGTCATAAAGCGCGGAAAAAGTGTTGGGGCCATTTAGCACAGCATGTGCCAGCAGCCTCAGCCGCCTCGCCCGCTCACACGTTTTCCGACGCACTATTCGCTCACTCGAAAAGCGGCACGCGCTTCATTTGCGGGACCAGCACGAGACCTTTGTCGGTGATGCGGATCTCCGGGATCACCGAGAGCGGAATCAAGTTGAAGCCCATGTAGGGAAGCGTGCAGCCAAGTTTCCCCCAGGCGACTTTGAGTGCAGTGGTTTCCTTCGCCACCGCCGTCGCGCGTTTGTCGGAAAGCAAACCGGCGATGGGCAACGCAACGCTCGCAAGGATTTTTCCCCCGCGCACGACACACACGCCGCCTCGCAAATTTCTCAACGTCTCCACTGCCAGCTGCATGTCGGCCTCGTTCGAACCCGCGACGATGATGTTGTGCGCATCGTGCCCCACGCTGCTTGCCACCGCACCGTCGCGCAGCCCGAAATCCTTAAGAAGACCGTGCGCGACCTCGCCCGATTTTCCATGGCGCTCGATCACCGAAACGAAGCAGAGACTATGCTGCGCGCACAAATCGTCCCATGAGCTCGTCGCCGTCAGGGAAATTTTTTCATGGAAGAGAATGATACCGGGCAACGCCGTCCTGATCACATTTGCTCTAACGCCGGCCCTCGGTAGCTCCGGAATGAGTTTCAGCTTCTTCCGCGGCAACTTGACCGTGTTGTAGGCCGCGTGCGGGTACTGGTAACGCTTCGACAAGGCCCGATCGAGCAGTGACGTGATCTTCCGTTCCCGCACCACGAGTTCGCCGCCATACCACGTGTTCCGCACTTCGAGTGCGTCGTTGAGCAACACGATGTCCGCGCGTCGCCCGTGACCGAGTCCGCCGATCTCGCCATCGCGCGCGTACCGCGTTGCCGGATGCAGCGAGCCCATGCTCCACGCCGTCACCGGATCCATTCCCGCAACCACCGCCTGACGCGTCACCCAATCCATCCCGAAAAGGAACAGATCGTCCGCATCACGATCGTCGGTGCAGACGCACACCCGCTTCGGATTAGCACCAAGCTCCGTGACCGCCTTGATCGCCAGCGGCAGGCTGTGCCACGGCGTCGTCGGCGGACCTCCTCGCAAAAAGATCCACACGCCCGCCTCAAGAAAATCGTCCGCAATATCCCGATCAATCGCTTCATGCGTATCCGTGATTCCACTCGCCGCCCCCGCCGCGACAAATTCGCGCCCATAGATGTGTCCACAGATCGGACGGCCGCGCTTCAACGCCTCCGCCATGA